>JAIXVN010000522.1 GCA_027483005.1 Verrucomicrobiaceae bacterium | reverse complement strand
TGGTGAAGACCGGCATGCCGAGGCTCTGGGCACCGATGCGGATGAAGGTGCGGGGCTTGGTGATGACGGAGATGACCTCGGTGGTGATGGCGACGGGCTCGCGGTTCAGGTCCTTGCCGAGGCGGCCGATGACGACGACATCATCAAGCAGGGCGAGGGGAGCGTTGTTGGCGGAGTCGATCGGGGTGAGCTTGGCGTCCTCGGGCTTTTCCGGACGGATGAAGGCGAGGTCGAGGTCGGCATCCTTGAAGGAGACCTTGGCTGGAACCTCGGTGCCGTCCGGAAGGAGGATCTTCACTTCCTTGGTGGTGGCCTTGGCGGAGAGTTTGATCGGGCCGTTCTGGGTGTTGATCATGCGGCCGTCCACGGAAGATGCCACGTCGAGGGTGGAGTTCGGAACGACGATGAGTCCATCCTTGTTGAGGACGGTGCCGAGCATCTCGATCTTCTTTTCCTCCTTCTTGGCGGGATTGTCACCGGCGGTGACTTCGAGTTCGACGACGGCGCTGAGGAACAGCACGGAGTCCTTGTAGTCCTTGGAAATGGCGAGCGCCATTTCCTTGAGGGGACCATCAGCGGCGGAGGCGAGAGGAGCGGCCAACAAGGCGGCAGCGGCGAGCAGGAATGGGGATTTCATAAAAAGAGAGTGGGAAGTTTTCAGTGTTCAGTGTTCAGGAAGAGGAGTTTCAACCGCAGATAGACGCAGATGAACGCGGATGGAAGAGGGGTTGGATTCTTCGATTAGTCATTAGGATTTAGTCATTCGTCATTTCTTCCTCTCACCACGTCGGCTCCAGCTCGATGTAACGGGTGGTGATGCCGCGGCGGATGAAGAGTGCGATGGGAGTGCGACGGTTTTTTTCGACCTCGTCGAGGATGGATTTGAGGGCTTCGATCGAATCGGTGGGCTTGCCGTCGAGCGAGATGATGAGGTCACCGGCAGAGAGTCCGCCAAGGGCGGCCCAGCCTGAGGCGGTGACGTTGGTGACGAGGATGCCCTTGAAGCCGTCGGCCAGCTTCTGCTCCACGCGGTCGGACTGACCGATGTCGCGGCTGTTGAACTCGAGGGTCTTGCTTTCGTGGGTGGCGAGTTCGGAGATGCCCTCGGGGCTGGCTTCGAGCGGGACCTTGAGGGTGAGGTCCTCTTTCCCACGGCGGACCGTGAGGGTGATCTCGGTGCCGATCTTGTATTGGCGGATGAGTGAGGAGAAGACATCGGAGTCTTCCGGGCGGGAAGTGGGGATGACGGTGCCGTCGAGCTTGAGGAGGAGGTCGCCATTCTTGAGGCCGGCCTTGTCGGCGTTGGCCCCGGGATGGACCTGGGTGATGCGGACGCCTTTTGCTCCGGGGATGCCGAGGGCCTCGGCGAGATCCGATGAAATCACCTGGGTGTCGAGGCCGATCCAGGCCTTTTTGGCGAGGCCGGGTTTGTCACTCTCGGTGTCCGGGCCGATCTTGACGACGGTGAGGTAGCTGCGGCCATCGTGCTCGTAGGAGACGAGGACGGGAACGGGCTCGGTCTTGCCCTTGGTGATTTCCTCGCTGACACGGATGAGTTCGGAGAGATTTGGGGTGGGCTTGTCGGCGACGGCAAGGATGAGGTCGCCTGGGACAATCGAAGGCTTGGCGGCCGCGGCCCCGCCCCCTGGGCGGACGCTTTGGACGACGACGGCCTTGTTGTCATCGCGGAGCATTTCCCGGGCGGTGAGCTTGGTCAGGTCCCGCGCGGTGATGCCCCAGGAAAGGAGCTCCTTTTCACGCGGTTCGGCGGGCTCGCGTTCCTCGGAGACGGACTTCCATTTCATCGGCTTGCCATCGCGGGTGCCTTCGAGGGAGATTTCCGAGCCGATCGAGGCCTCGAGGAGGATGCGGTTGAAGACCGGGAGGTCCTCAGGGGCGCGTGAAGCGGCGATGGCGGTTCCATTGCAACTGGTGATGAGGTCACCGGCCTTGATTCCGGCCTTGTCGGCGGGCGAGCCCTCAAGAACGCCACCGACCAAGATGCCGGCGGTGGCCTTGCTGGTCTTGAGAAGGGGCTGGGCGGTCAGGCCGAGCCAGCTGCGCTTCACGCTGCCGTGGGCGATGAGGTCCTGGGTGACTTTCTGGGCAAGATTCGAAGGGATCGCCCCGCCGAGGCTGCCGATGCCGACCTCATTGACGCCGATGATTTCGCCCTTGAGGTTGACGAGTGGGCCACCGGAGTTTCCAGGGAAAATGACCGCGTCGTGGCCGATCCAGCGGACGATTTCACCCACGGCCTCGCCATCGAGCTTCATCGAACCGCCGGGGGCGATCATCTCGGTGTTGGCGACGATGCCTTTGGTGACGGATTGGGAAAGTCCGGCGGGGCTGCCCATGGCGAGGACGACATCGCCGACTTCGAGGGACGCGCTGTCGCCGAACTTGGCGACGGGCAAGGCGGCCTTCGGGTCACGGAGGTCGTTCTTGTCGATCTTCAGAACCGCGAGGTCCGAGAGGGCGTCCGTGCCGATCAAGGTGGCACGCAGTTCCTGCCGGTCTGCCAGTCGGACCATGATGCGCGTGGCACGGCCTGCGACGTGATGATTGGTCAGGATGTAGCCGTCCGGCGAAATGATCGTGCCGGAGCCGCTCGAGCGCTGTTTCTGCATCCGACCGGCACCGCCTTCTTCGGAAACCACATGGATGCGGACGAGGGCCGGATAGACGGCGTGGACGGCGGCTTCGATCTGGGGATCGGCCTCGGCGTGGGAGTGGAGCGGGGCGAGGGCAATCGCCGCAGAGGCGAAGGCGAGAGGCTTGAGCGAGAACATGATGAGTGGAACTGAAAGGCGATGAGACCGGGAGACAACGAAGCTCGGTCAGGCTCTTGTCTGAGAAAAGTCCGTCCGGCGATCAAGGCTCCGTCCTTTTGCGGACGGAGCTGCCCGCCTTCACGGTATCGGGCGGATGGAGCAGCACCTCGTCTCCGGGCGAGAGGCCAGAGAGAACCTCGGTGAGACGGCCATCGCTGTGCCCGGCCTCGGCACTGACCAGTTTCGCGGTGCCGTTCTGATAGAGGAAAGTCTTCCAGGCATTTCCCTCGCGGAACAGGGCACCCGAGGGAATCACCGGCACGTCATCGGAATGCCACACGGCCACGCGGACCTCGACGCGGTAGCGGTCGCCCAGCGACTTCGCCTCCGCAGGCGGTTCGATGAGATCGCTCAACACGATCACCCGCTGCTCCTCGACCCCGAGGGCGGAGATTTTGGTGAAACCGGCCGGCTCTACTCGTCGGACGCGGCCCTTCAGGGGTGAGTCGCCGCCCCATTGTTCGATCGAAACCGAGTCGCCAGCGTGAATCGTCACGGCATCGCGCGAAAGGATTTCGGCCTCGATCTCAAGGTCCGCCGGATCACCGACCTCGAGGATCGCCTGGCCGGGGCTGACGACGGTTTCGCTCTCCTGCATCACCTTCAGCACGCGACCGGAGACAGGGGACTTCACCTCGACGAGATTGCCGGCGGTGCTGGCATCCGGGCGCTCGAGCGCAGCGCGGGCCTGGGCGAGCTCATAATCGAGCACCTGGAGGGCGAACTGGCTGGCCCGGACCTCGGAGGCCTTGATCGAGGCATCGCCCTCGGCGCGGTCGCGGTCGGTCTCGGAAACCGTTCCGGCCCGCTGGACGGCGCGGATGCGGTCGCGATCGGCCTCGGCCATTTTCAAGGCGGCCTGTTGGGCATCGAGACCTTGAACAGCCTGCTTTCTCGCGGCCTCCTTCATGGAAACCACGGCCTCCGCTTGGACGCGCGCACGGGGATCCAACAGAGGCGTCGCCATCGGTTCGATCGCGGTCAGCAGGGTCTCGCCCGCTTTCACCTCATCGCCGGGCTTCAGGGGAACACGACGCATTTTCCCGGCCACCGGAGCCGCGACGACGTAGCGGTTGCGGATGCGGGTTTTCGCCTCCTCGGAAACGCGGACCGTGAGCGGACCGCGGGCGACGACACCGGTCTCGATCTCGATCGGCTTGGGTTTGAGGCCCCAGCCGACGAGGGCAAGGATCCCGCTGCCGAGTGCCCAGGGCAGCAGTCGGCGGATGAGGTGCTTTCCGGTGGGGACGCGCTTGGTTTCCCAAGGAGCGCTGCCGGATGGAGTGTCGGAGGTGGACATGAGGAATGGGGTGGAGGATGGGAGATCAGTCGCGCGCTTTCAAGACGCCGACCATGTCGAGTTTGCCGAGCATGCGGCTGACGAGGGTGAAGGAAATCACGGCGGCGGCCAGAACCACGATCACCGCGAGCGAGTAGGTGGAGGACTTGATGACGATCGGCATGCGGACGGTTTCCGTGCTGAAGGAAGACATGATGAACAGGGCGAGACCACGGCCGAACACCAGGCCGACGGGGATCGCGCTGAGGACGATCATGGAAAGCTCGCTGATCAGGATGCCGCGCACCTCGGACAGCCGGAAGCCGACGACCCGCAGCGTGGCGAGTTCGCGGCTGCGTTCGGAAAGCGCGATGCGTGCGCTGTTGTAGACGACGCCGAAGGCCACGATGATCGCCAACATCAGGTAAAGCCCGCTGATCATGCCGATCATCTCGCCGGTGGTCTTGCGGAAAGCGGCAAGCTGGTCGCGCTTCACCATCACGAAGCCGGCGCGCGGCGTGTCCTTCAGCTCGCGCATGAACTCATCCCAGTGCTTCTGATCGACGGAGAGATAGGCTCCATTGACCGTGTCGCCCTCCTTCATCAGCCGATGCAGGGCTGTTAGATCCATGTAGGCGGCCACTCCGGCGTAGTCGGTCACCAGCCCCCGGATCGGCACCAGCAGGGTGGGCCGGCGGCCTTCGAGCACCTCGATTTCGACCTCGTCGCCGATGTCCGCCCCGATCACCTCGGCGAGCTTCTTCGACATCACCAGGCCTTCATCCGGCATGAGGATCGGCTTGCCGGATTCGTCGAGCAGGCGGTTCAGGGTGCAGTCTCGTGAAATGCCGGTGACCGAGAGCTTCCTTTCATACTGCGCATACTTCAGGCGTGCGGGAACGCTGCGGACCTGCTCGGCGTGGGTCACGCCGGGCAGGTGTTCCAGACTGTGGAAGCCCTGCGAGGAGGTCGGTTCTGTTAGAAAGACCGACACATCCTGCCGCTGCACGCTGTTCCACTGGTAGGTGAGGAGGTAGTCGATGCTGTCGCTCATCGCCCCAGGCAGCACCATCAACCCGGTGGCAAGCATCAGGCCACCGCCGGTGAAGACCGCCTGCCAGGGGCGGCGTTCGATGTTCCGCAGCGCCATCCGGAACGTCGGGCTGAAGAAGCGGGTGAGGCCGATTTTCTCGAAGAACGACGGCTTGAAATCCGCAGGCGGCTCCGGGCGCATGGCCTCGGCGGGTGGGAGTTTCACGGCCTGCCAGACGACGGAAAGAACCCCGACCGCCGAGGCTCCCATGCTGATCAGGAGAGCGATGGCAAGGGCGCTGTAGTCCATCTGGAACAGCAGGTTCGGAAAGCGGAAGAAGGTCTTGTACATGTCGACGAATTTCTCGCCGAGAACTCGTCCACCGAAGCCGCCGATGATCGTGCCGAGGATGCCGATCACCAATACGAACTTGAGATAGTGAAACCCAACCTGCCAAGACGAGTAACCCAGCGCCTTCATCTGCGCGATCTGCTCGCGCTGCAGCCGGACGATGCGGGCAAGTACGGCGTTCACCATAAATGCCGCCACGCTGAGGAAGACCAGCGGGTAAAGCACCGACAGCGAATGCAGCACGCGAAGCTCGTCATCGAGCCTCTGCGCGGAGGCCTGCTCCTTGCGCATGTAGGCTCCACCGGCTCCGTAGGGCGTGAGCAGGCGATCCATTTCCTCGATCACTGGTTCCGCTTTTGCGCCGGGGGAAAGATCCACACAGACATCGTTGAAGGCCCCGTCGAGATTGTAGGCCACGGCCAGCGCGCGGTAGTTCATCCAGATCACGCTGAAGCGCTTGTGGTCCGGCAGGGTTTCCCCGGCTCGTGCCTCGAAGACGAACTCGGGGGAAAGCCCGATGCCGCAGATGCTGAGGGTCTCGCGGTGGCCGTTGATGATGGCGACAAGCGAGTCTCCGGGTGACAGCCCGTTCTCGTTGGCAAAAGTTTCCCCGAGCACGACCTCCCGCCGGTCATCGCTGCGGGGAAAGCGCCCGCTGCGCAGGAATACACGGTTCAGTTTCTGCGGTCCGCCGTCCTCGGGAAGTGAGACGATGTGTCCGGTGGCGGGTTCTGTGAGACCGGGGAGATCCAGGGTCACATCGACCGCCACGCGAGGCTCCACCATCGCCACGCCCGGCAGGTCGGAGATGCGCTCCGCCACGGAAAGCGGTGCCCGCTTCAGGTTCGCGAAGATGTCCGCCATCGCGTTCTGCTGGTAGTAGGTCGAGCGGGTGGACTCCAGCGTGAGGATCAGACTTCGAGTCATGATCATCATCGCCAGCCCGCAGGCCATGACCAGGCTGACCGCCACGACCTGGCCCTTCATCTTGGCGAGGTCGCGCAGGAGCTTCCGGTCGAGGGGGGAGATCATGGGAACATCGAACGTTGAACATTCAACATCGAACGTCGAAGTGAAGAGAATGACCTTTCGGTCTGCCCTTCGACGTTCGATGTTCCGTCTTCGATGTTGGACGTTCTAACTACCATTTGAGCCCCGATGCCGGCAGTCGCACTTCGTTGCGGGTGGAATCGACGATCTTCCCATCAGAAAGATGCAGCACGCGGTCCGCCATTTCCGACATGACGGCGTTGTGGGTGATGATGACGGTGAGTGTGCCGAGCTCGCGGTTGATGCGCTCGACGGCCTCCAGCACGGTGATGCCGGTGGTGACGTCGAGGGCTCCGGTGGGTTCGTCGCAGAGCAGGACTTCCGGGCGTTTCGCGATGGCGCGGGCGATGGCCACGCGCTGCTGCTCGCCACCGGAAAGCTGCGAGGGAAAATGGTCCATGCGCGCGCCGAGGCCCACCAGCTCCAACGCTTCCTCCGGTGTCATCGGGTTTCGGGAAATGCTGGTGATCAGGGCCACATTCTCCCGCGCGGTGAGGCTGGGGATGAGGTTGTAGAACTGGAACACGAAGCCGACGCAGTTTCTCCGGAACAGGGTGAGCGTGTTCTCCTCCGCGCCATCAAGGTTCCAGCCCTTGTAGATCAGCTCGCCTGACGTCGGCACATCGAGACCGCCGAGGATGTTGAGCAAAGTCGATTTCCCGCTGCCGGACGCGCCGAGGAGACAGACGAGTTCACCGGCGTTCAGGGATAGATCGACACCGTGGAGGGCCACCACATCGACCTCTCCGGTTTGATAGACTTTCCGCACCTTGCGGGCTTCGAAGACGACGCCGGTGGAGATCGGCGGCGGTGGAGTGGCGGCATTCATCAGGCGGCGGGACGATACACCGCAGCCTCCGCCATGCCAGCGGAGAAGAGGATTTCTCGGATGCAGGTGTTTGAAACGTGGCTACTTGAGCCAGCCCGCCGCTTGCACGGCGAAGTAGGTCAGGATGATGTCGGCCCCGGCGCGCTTGATGCCGAGCAGGGACTCGAGGACGATGGCCTTTTCATCCAGCCAGCCGGCCGCCGAGGCGCTCTTCAGCATGAGATACTCGCCGCTGACCTGGTAGGCGGCGACGGGCAGCGTGGTGGACTCGCGGATGCGGGTGATGATGTCGAGGTAGGGACCGGCGGGTTTCACCATCACCATGTCCGCGCCTTCAGCCTCGTCGTGCTGGAGCTCGCGGATCGCCTCGCGGGCGTTGCCGGGGTCCATCTGATAGGTCTTCTTGTCGCCATCCTTCGGCGCGGAATCGAGAGCCC
>JAIXVN010000228.1 GCA_027483005.1 Verrucomicrobiaceae bacterium | reverse complement strand
CTCGTTCGTTGCGGTGAGCGACACCGGAGTCGAACGCTACACGCCTCTCTGGAACAACGGCAGCAGCTCGATCACGCTCGCCGCCAATGAAAACAAGCTCTACCTCTCCGTCGCCGGCACGCCTGACTGGTATGCGAACGGCGGACACAACGAATCCGTCGAACCTTTCCGGTCCCACCCTTCCCGCTCGCGTTTTCACTATCAGCTCCAGGTCGCCGGAGCCACCCCGCGCGAGCGCAGCAATGGAGCCACCACCGGACTGACCCAGCATTCCAACGGCGGCGGATGGAAATCGGTTGCCGTGCCAGCCAGTGTCTATATCGGCCCCAATGCAAGGGTGACCGGCGGTTCGGTCAGCGGCAGTGCCCGCATCGAGGACTACGCGGTGGTTTCCGGAGGAACCGTCAACAGCAGCGCCGTCATCAGCGGCCATGCCTGGGTGCGCGGTGGAACGGTCACCGGAAACGCCCGCGTGCGCGACTGGGCCATCGTGGACAGCGGCACCATTTCTGGAAACGCAAGAGTGCTCGAACACGCGAGCGTCGAAGGCAATCTCCAGGACACTGCGGTGGCCAAGGGCAGCGCCTGGCACCAGAGCGGCGGAACGCTCAGCGGCAATGCGATCGTCGATGGCGACTACATGTTCAACAAGTCGCTGACAGGCGGCATCACCTTCGGCCATCTCCCCTTCGTCGGCATCCCTGACAATTTCACCACCGCCACGCCGACCGGACTCTACGCCGCCTATGATTTCGGCACCGCACACGTTTCGCGGGTGCTCGATCAATACGGCATCACGGACGGATTCGCCATCGGCTCGCCGGCATGGATTTCCACCGATTGGAGACGCAAGGGATTCCTTTCCTTCAACGGTTCCAGCCAATCCATCGCGCTTGACCGCAGCGTGGCGGACATGCGCGCCTTTACCTTCGCAGCCTGGGTCAAACCCGGTGGCTCCACCACCAACCAGGCCGTGCTGTGGCTCGGTGCAAGCTCCACCAGGCGGTTGTTCCTGACGGCCAACGATGGCAGCGGCCAAACGCGGTTCTCCATCGTCAATGGCGGCGCGGAGCAAACCCTGACATCCCCTGCTCTGCCCACCGGCCTCTGGTCGCATGTCGCGGTTTCGCTCGATGGAGCCAACGGAACCCTCTTCATCAATGGCAACGCCGTGGCGACGGCGGCCATCACGATCACGCCCGATCAGGTGCTCGCCCCAAACACGACCACCGGCTACCAGCACAACTACCTCGCCCGCTCCGAAGGCACCGCGATGCCGATGTTCCAGGGTGCGCTCGACGACGTGCAGTTCTTCTCCAGCGCACTCAACGCGACCCAGCTCGCCGCCGTCACCGTGCCGCTGGCGGGAGATGTCCTCCTTTCCGACAACTTCGACTCCGGCAGTTATGGGGCATCTTCTTTCAACTCAACCCTCTCGGCTGACCAACAAGGGCTGCTGGCTCCGCTCACCTACACCGTCACCGGCCACAATGCGGACTACAAGATCCAGCACGGCAATGGCGGGCAGCTGCTGATGGCAGGCTGGTTCAATGGCGAAGGCCTCGATCTCTACGCCGGACTGAACCACAACTTCGCCGAGGAGACCAACGGGCTGAACAAACCGCTGAAGATCGAGTTCGATCTGAAGATCACCGACTCGTCGAACCTCAGCAACTGGGCGACCGTCGCCATCGGCAGTTCACGGAATGTCTTCGTCAACAACAGCGCGAACAGGTTCAGCAGCCTGTTCCGCCACAGCGGCGGCACACAGCAGTTCGCATCCGGCTCGGACATCAGCACCGGAGCCACCTGGACTGCGGCGGGTTCGACGATCGCGGTCATTCTATCGGACACCGCGGGCAACGGATCACCCTTCAATGGAAACGGCTCGGTGGCGAAACTGTATGTCAATGGAACGCTCGCCGGGACACGGACGCTCCCACAGATGACGGCGTCCGATGGCTACATTTCCTTCGAGGGAAACGGCGTGTTCGCCACCTACGACAATCTCAGGATCTCGGTCGTCTCCGCTGCCAGCTACTCCGTCAGCTACAACGGAAACACCAGTGCCAATGGCGCCGTGCCGATTGATGCCGCAAGTCCCTATCCTGCGAACGCCAACGTCACCGTCCTTGGCAACACCGGTGGCCTGATGAAAACCGGATACTCCTTCCTCAACTGGAACACCGCCGCCAACGGCAGCGGCACCAGCTACGCCCCGGGAAGCGCTTTCATCATCAACGCCCCCGTCACGCTTTACGCGCAATGGTCTCCGGGACCGGATTTCATCTGGGACAACGGAGCGGGCACGGCCTTGTGGACGGCCACTGATGCCAACTGGCTCGGGGCCGCATGGGTGAACTCGTCTTCCAACAACGCCTGGTTCCAGTCGGCCGGCGGCGCGATCACGCTCGCATCCGGACTCACCGCCGGCAGCGTGAATGTTGGCAACGGATCCTCGAATTATCCTGCAACCTCATTCACCGGAGGCAGCCTCGGAGCCGCCGCTCTGACGATCCAGGGCTCCGGTTTGAACAACGGCAGCCATGCCTCCAATCCCACGCTTTCGATCAACTCCACCGTCACCCTCAGCGGCGATGCCGCCATCGGCCGTTCGAACCTGGCGATCACCGGCGGCTCGTTGACCGCCAACCGCATCATCAGTTCCAGCGCCAGCGCCGACTGGGGACGCGTCGCCGTCCAGGGTGGCACGGTCACCGCCACCAATGGCGTGGATGGTTCAGTGAACACCGGAGCCACCTTCCAGCTCGAGCTCAACGGCGGCACGCTCGAAACCAGCTCGGTTCGCGTCGCCAACCGCGATCTGAATGCCGCGGGTCCCGATGGCAACAACGACGCGAACCTCATCTGGAATGGCGGCATCCTCAAGGCCATCGGCCCGGACAACGCCAATTTCATCACCCTCTACGGTGACAGCGGGAATGGTGCGAATCCAACCCAGTCCACCTACGTGCAGGCAGGAGGTGCCATCATCGACACCAACGGCCGCAACCTCGGCATCCGCGTGAGACTCCTCGGCGGTGTCGGAGCGGGCGGTCTGACAAAAAGCGGTCCCGGCACCCTCAGCCTGACAGCATCCAACACCTACCTCGGCCCCACCACGGTCACTGCCGGAACGCTTCGTCTTGGCAATGGAGCGACTTCCACCAACCTGGCCGACACCGCAGACGTCGTGGTTTCTTCGGGAGCCGCCCTGCAGCTCGACTACACCGGCACCGACACCATCGACGAACTGATCGTCGGCGGCATCGCCAAACCGCCCGGCATTTATGGTGCGGCCAACAGCAGCTTCATCACCGGTGCCGGCACGCTCACCGTGGTGAATGGCCCCCCGGGTGACTACGAGACCTGGCAGGCCGCCAATCATCTCACCGCTGGGCCGGACGGCGACGAGGATCACGACGGAATCCCAAACGCGACGGAATATGCGTTCGGACTTGATCCCTCCAGCGGTGCATCCTCCTCCCCCATCATCGTCCCGCTCCGGAAAGGCTTGGGAACATTCAGCTACACGCGCCGCAGGGCCGACCTCACCGGACTCGCCTACCAGGTATGGACTTCCACCGACCTTTCAGCCTGGACCAAGGATGCCGGTGCAGCCCAATCCGCCACCGCCTCTCCTGGCAGCGACAACGAGTCCGTCACCGTGACCCTCTCCGCGCCGCTTCATTCCCCGGCGCGGCTCTTCGTCCGGATCTCCGCTCAATCTCCATGAGTTCTCAATTTCACGACAGCCGGAGCCACCAGGTTCCAAAACCTCATCCTCTTCTCGTTCTCTTCATCTGCCTGATCCCATCGGCACCACTCGTGCAGGCTGCGGACTACCACGTTTCCCCCAGCGGCAGCGATCAGGCCGACGGTCTCTCGCCGGCCTCTGCATGGAGGAGCCTTTCGCGGGCTGGCGAGGCCCCCCTGCAGCCCGGGGACAGGCTGTTGTTGCAGTCCGGCGGACGATGGACCGGGCAACTTCGTCCGAAGGGATCGGGCGTTCAGGACAGGCCGATCCTGTTAGGCCGCTACGGTGAAGGCCCGTTGCCTGTCATCACGATGGGATCGGAAGGAGGAGTCGCGGTGCGCTTTGAAAACCAGGATTTCTGGGAGGTTTCCGACCTCGAAATCACCGGCTCAGGGGTGAAGGCCGATTCCGTGGTGGGGGGCATCCACTTCGTCGCCACAAACGCACGACGGATTCTCAGACATGTGGTGGTTCGGAACTGTTCGATCCATGACTTGGGCGGGAGCTTCAAGGAATACGAAAGCTGCGGGATCTGGATTGGCGTGGAGGGCTGGAACCAGGAACACGGCCTCACCACCACCTTCGAGTGGGTGCTTGTGGAGAACAACCGGATCCGCAACACAGGTCGCTGCGGCATCCTGGCCTGGACCTGTTCGGCTCCGGCGGGCCAGACAGATGGCAACAACATGTTCCGCGAAGGGCTCCTGCCCTCGCGCAATGTCACCATCCGCCGGAACCTCATCGAAAACCTCGGCGGGGATGCCATCCTGGTCCTCGGTTCGGTGAAGCCACTGATCGAGGCAAACACCGTGCGCCGCTCATGCAGCATGACCGGCAATCCCGCCGTCGCAGTCCATCCCGGCTACAATCCCCACTCGGCCGCGGTCTGGCTTCACAGCTGCGTGGAGGGCGTCATACAGTTCAACGAGGTCACCGACACCGGCAAGCAATCGGGCAACAACGACGGAATGGCATTTGATTTCGACTTCAATTGCAGGAGCTGCCTTCTCCAATACAATTTCAGCCGGAACAATGCCGGAGGTTTTCTCCTGATCATGCAGAGCGCGCGGGACAACATCGCTCGCTACAACCTCAGCATCGATGACCGTGATCACCTGCTTTACCTGGTCGGCAGGCTGGAGGAGAACAACCTCGTTCACAACAACACCTTTCACGTGCGCGAGGGCAAGGGTTACATCATTCCACGGGCGAGGATCTGGAACAACATCTTCCTGGTTGAAGGCCGCGCCAGCATGGAGGAGCGCGAGGGCACCGGTGATTTCCGGAACAACGCCTACCATGGAAACTGGAGGAATCTCCCAGGGGATTCTTCGCCGGTCAGGGCAGACCCGATGTTTGCAAATCCGACACCGAACCTTGAACGGGCCACCACGTTCCGGAACTACATGCTCCGGCCCGGTTCTCCATGTCTTGGCAAGGGAGCCGTCCTGCCGGAACAGGGAGGCCGTGATCTGAGGGGAACACCCGTCCCCGATCGGTTGCCTCCCGATCTAGGTGCGCTCCAGTCGGAAGCCTCGAACCGATGAAGACATCGTCATGATCAAGAACCTCCCTTCCAGTGCCTTTGCCCTGATCTGCCTGGTTCTCCGGCTTGCCACGCCAGCCTGCCACGCACAACCGTCATGGGACGTCTTGTCGGTCTGCAGGATTGAGGTCGATCCGGGCGGAATGCGACTGGATCAACCGATTGTCGAACCAAGAGCAGGCTGTGGTTTCGTCAAGACCGGCCCCGGAACCCTTGTCATCGCTTCCTCCCTCAAACTGAGCGGAACCATCACCGTCGAACAGGGCATCCTCGACCTTTCCCAAGCCGAACCCGCTCCCGGCCTGCGGTTCAATCTCGCCGAAGGAGCGGGCTTGAAACTCCCGGCCGGCCGCTCCCTGCCCTGCGACGCTCTGTTTCTCAACGATGAAAAGCAGTCCGCCGGGACCTGGGGTGGCAAGGGCAGCGTGGCAGCGGGAAAGGCCGGTTTCGAATCCCCGGCCCTAAGCAGTGGAACACTTGCCGTGAAAGACACCGGACTGCCCGCGCGCGAGCGTTGGAAGCGCATGAAATACGGACTGTTCGTGCACTACGTGAACGACGGCAACGGCCACACCACGATGAACATCGACGGCAGCCCGAACGCCGGTGCCGATTACCTCGCGGAAAGCTTCGACGCCGCGGGCTTTGCCGAAGATGTCGCCTCGATGGGTGTCGAGTACGTGATCTTCACCGCCTGGCACTCGAACTTCCACCCGCTCTTCAACAGCTCGGCCGTCGAACGAGTGCCGCCCAACGAACGCCCGCGAATCAAGACCCCGAAGACCGACATGCTCGGAGAAATGGTCGCCGCCGTCCGCTCCAAGGGTATCCGCGTGCTCTTTTATTCGCACCCCGGCCAGCAGCTATTCTGGGGCGAGGATTGGAACCGCTTCATGGAGGATCTCTACGGCGAAATGGTCGACCGCTATGACATCGATGGCTTCTACGTCGATGAGAACGATCCCGGCGGCAACAGCGATCGAAACTTCGACCTCCATCGCATCGAGCGCGCCGTGCGCTGGCGGAAACCGGACGCCGTGATGATCCAGAACTTCTACGGCAACCTCTACGCCTTCGACGCGGGCATCGGTGAGTCGGGGCCCGCCAGTCCGAACTTCTCCCCCGATGTCTCGTGGACGATGCCGAATGCCTACGCCCAGGTGATTTCCAAAACCTGGAGCGCGCAGGTGCCGAAGGTTCCCACTCCCACACCGGCCGTCACCCGAAGTCCGGAAGGCATCTTCCGCGCCACCGTGCTCGGCGCCGGCTCCTGCCTCGAAGGCGGTGGCTGGGCCTGGGCCGCCGGGCCCTTTCCAGGCAATGGCACTTGGACCGATCCGACCACAGGTCAGAAGAAATCCGTCGGCCGCTGGGAGGAAGGCGTGCTTGAGGCGATGCAGAAGGCCGGTGCCTACCTCGCGCCGATCTCCGAATCCATCAAGGGAACCTATCCCAGCACTTCATGGCGGCAGCAGGGCTCCATCGACCAGCTTCCTTGGGGCGTGGCCACCCGCTCGACCGACGACAAGACCGAATACCTCCACGTTCTCAAACCCCAGCCCGGACGCGATCTCGCGCTCCCGCCACCAGGCGATGGCAAGACCTTCACCAATGCGCGACTCCTTCCCGCCGGCAAGCCGGTGAAAATCGAGAAGTCCGCCAACGGTCTCCGCCTCACGCTTCCTGACGGAGAAACCTGGAACCCGCTCGACACGGTGATCGCCATGGACGTCACCGGGCGGGGCAGCTTCAACTCCCGCCTCATCCGGGCGGATGATCCATCGGTCGTCTTCGGCACCCGCGCGGTCTTCAATGACAGCGCCACCCAGCCAGGAGGCGCGGGATGGATCGAATACCAAGGCAACTGGCCCGGCCAGGCGCGTGATGGTGGCGAGCACAACAGCGACATCCACTACACCGCATCCGATGGTGATGCCTTCACCATCCATTTCAACGGCACCGGCGTGATGATGGTCGGCAACGGCCTCGGTGAAATCGACTTCTCTCTCGATGGCAAACCGCTCAAGCGGGTGAACATGAACGCCACCGGCAACCGCCCGCACGTCATAGGCATCGATCTGACAGGCCTGCCCAACGGCAAACACGAACTCAAGGGAGTCAAGGTCGGCGGCCCCTACGTGCAGGTCGACATGTTCCGCGTTTACGATCCCGCCGGAGGCAATTGGAAGAAGACCGGGACGATCCGGACCACCGACCGCAGCGAGGACTTCGTGCAACTCGACTTCACCGGCACCGCCGTCCAGTTCATTGCCCCGCAGGGACCGGATCGCGGCACCATCGAGGTGTTCCTGGATGGGCAATCCGTCCGCCACATCAATCAATACCATGGCACCCCGCTGAGCGCGTCCCCCCTGATCACCCTCACCGGACTGACAGATGGTCGCCACACGCTTTGCCTCGTGAAAACCCGTGGGAAGTGGATGGATGTGGAATCGTTCCGCTCGTTCAGTCCTTCTGGAAAATGATTCACCGCGACCGGATCCCTGTCCAATCATCAACCCCATCCATCTTCTCCATTCCCAATGTTACTCATCCGCGACCTACACCCTGACCTGAGGCAACTGGCCCTCGCCGCCATGATGGCCTCCGTATCGCTCCTGTCCCCCACGGCCCGGGCCGAGTCGCCCTCCACCCGTTCCTGGCAGGCTCAATGGATCGGCCCTTCCACCATGTCTGCCATGGACCTGACTGGAGCCTCATGGATCTGGGTGGATGAACCAGGAATCGACCCCACCCGCAATGCCAGGGCGGGGACACGGTTCTTCCGCTGCGACCTCGTCCTCGACGCAGGTGAAGAGCCGGTATCCGCTGTCGCCCTCTTCGCGGCCGACAATCACTTCAAGCTCATGGTCAACGGAACCAATTCCGGCGGGGGGGATGACTGGCAGCATCCAGCCCGGATCGACATTGCCAAGGCGCTGCGACCTGGCACGAACCGGATCGTCGTCCAGGTGAACAACGATCCTGACTCGGGTGCGATCAATGCGGCCGGCCTGATTGGAAGGATCAGCATCGAGACCGGAGCAGGCCGGGTCATCGAAACCCTCACCAACAGCAGGTGGGTCGGCGCGGAGACCCCTGAAGCCGGACCATGGAAGCCGGTGAGGGTCATCGGCAATCTTGGCATCCAGCCTTGGGGAACCCTGAGTACGGGGGATTCGGGCGCTCCGGTGAATCTCTGGACCTGCTATCGCAAGCGCATCACCCTCCAGCGGAAGCCGGAGAGGGCCATCGCCCGCATCGCGGTGGATTCGAAATACTGGTTGTGGATCAACGGACGAATGGTCGTCCGCGAAGGCGGACTCAAGCGCGGGCCGAACCCGCAGGATACCTATTTTGACACGGTTGATCTGACGACCTACCTGTCCCAGGGAGAGAACCAGATTGCAGTGCTGGCCTGGTACTTCGGCAAGGATGGATTCTCCCACAAGAGCAGCGGCAAGCCCGGCCTGCTTGTCGAGCTGGAGGCGGACGGTGTTGCCCTGCCATCCGACCGCTCGTGGAAATGCCTCCGTCACCCGTCATTTGGAACCGCTTCGAACCAACCGAATTTCAGGCTCGCGGAAAGTTCGGTCCGTTATGATGCCAGACAGGAACCAGGCGATTGGACCGGATTGAACTACGATGACCATGGTTGGAGTGTGCCTGAGGAGTTCGGCGCTCCCCCGGTCGCCCCCTGGAATCGCCTCTGGGAGCGCTCCATTCCGCAATGGAGGGATTTCGGGCTGAAGGACTATCTCAATGCCTCCGAACTCCCCAAGATTTCAAACGGCTCTGCCATCACGGCCCGCATGCCGCACAACGCGCAAGTCACCCCATGGCTGAGGATCTCCTCCCCGGCCGGTGCGACGATCCGGATCCACACCGACAACGCGCTCAACGAGATCCTCGCCGAGTATGTCACCCGGGAGGGCGATCAGGCCTTTGAGACGCCGGCCTGGATGAGCGGGCATTCGGTGGTCTACGAGATCCCGGCTGGAATCCGCATCCTGGGGCTGCAGTACCGTGAAAGCGGTTTCGACACCGAGTTCACCGGACATTTCGAATGCGACAATGCTTTTCTCAACAAGCTATGGATGAAATGCGAGCGCACCCTCTACATCAACATGCGCGACAGTTTCTTCGACTGCCCGGACCGCGAGAGGGCGCAATGGTGGGGGGACATCGTGATCCAGCTCGGACAGGTCTTCCGAACGTTCGACTGCCGCTCACATTCATTGATTCGCAAGTGCATCTACAACCTGACCCAGTGGCAGCGCGTCACCAAGACACTCTACTCGCCCATTCCAGCCGGGAATTGGAACAAGGAGCTGCCCCAGCAGATGCTGGCCAGCATCGGAAGATATGGATTCTGGACCTATTACCTGAACACCGGAGACAAGCAGACACTCGAAGATGTCTATCCACATGTGAAGGACTATCTCTCGATCTGGCAGTTCGATGCGGAGGGCCTGGTGGTCCATCGATCAGGAGAAAACGGCTGGGACTGGGCCGACTGGGGGACCAACGTCGACATCCGCGTCCTCGACCAGGCCTGGTTCTGCCTTGCGCTGGAGGGAGCCGCCCTGATGGCCGATGAATTGGGCAAGCCCAATGAGGCTGCCGGTTATCGCCGGCGGCGTGAGTCGGTCATCGCCGCCGTGAATGCCAGATTCTGGAACGGCAAGGCCTATCGGGATCCGGCCTACATGGGTGAGACCGATGATCGCGCGCAGGGCATGGCCGTGGTATCCGGGATCGCCGGCTCGGAAAGATATCCCGCCATCCGGGCCGTGCTGGCGAAGGAGTTCCACGCCAGCCCTTACCTGGAGAGATACGTGCTTGAATCCCTTTTCATGATGAATGCTCCATCCGAAGCCCTCAGCCGGATGCAGTCCCGCTACAAGGAAATGGTGGAAAGTGAAACCAGCACGCTCTGGGAGCTCTTCACTCGCGAGGGAACTCTCAATCATGCCTGGACCGGCGGCCCGCTCACCCTGCTCGCGGAGTCGGTCGCCGGCATCACGGCCACGTCTCCCGGCTGCTCGACTTTCCGCATCAAGCCCCAGCTCGGTGGACTCACCCGTGTGAACACCGGCTTCGATTCGGTGAAGGGCAGGGTTGAAATGAAGATCGCACGTCAGTCAGGAGGCTTGGCGATGCAGCTTCACACACCTGCAGGCAGCAGCACCCACGTCTGCCTGCCTGTTTCGGAGTTTGGATTGAAAACCGTTTCGGTCCAAGGGATCAAGGTCTGGTCGGACGGAAGAGCACTGGGCTCGGTCCCCGGTTTGAAAGCCGGCCCAGATGTCAAGGGGCACGCCTCATTCATCGTTGATGCCGGGGACTGGAAGTTCGAAGCGAGATAAGCTGCCCGCCAGGCGCTGTCGTGTTTCGCCCCGGCCATCAGGATTCATCTGGCGATCGCATCCGGACCATCGGCGGCGAACCATCAACAGGGCGGGAAATCCGCACGTCATTGGAAAGAGGCGAACAACTTAAAGCTGAGAACACGGTATCGCTCACAAAAGCGCAAGATTTGCCAAACCTGAGTGTTCCGAAGGGCTTTCGACTCATTGCCGGAAAATCTGCCAGCCAATCCGCCTCGCAACAGCGCGCTCGCCCAAATCGGTCACAACCTGTCGCCCTAGCGTCCGGGTAGCGTCTTGGCGTGGCCATCCCGCGCCAGACGATGATGCACTGGCGAGCCCTCGCCGTCGGGTGGCTGCGCCCCCTTCACCAACTGCTGCGGGCCAGCCTGCTTGCAAGCGGCCATCTCCAGTTGGACGAAAGTAAGCGTGGTCCGAAGCACCTCTTGATTCCCTTTGGCGGGTCGGTTGCTTAAGCCGCTCTTGGGGCTTGCTGGCCTTGGTGGGCACGCAGCCAGTTGGCGGGGGTGAGGGTGACGGCG
>JAIXVN010000078.1 GCA_027483005.1 Verrucomicrobiaceae bacterium | reverse complement strand
CTCCCTTGCCGTCTGGGCGCTCTGCATATCCTTTCTGCAACTGGGCAAAGAGGGAGGAAGGCGTCCAGCCGAGGCGCAGCGGCAGGTGAAGGGCATGCATGCCGAGGTCGTTCAGCACGCCCGCCTGACCGCAGGTCGCACTCAGCCGCTTCCAGTTCGCGGGCTTGGCGGGATCGAGGTCGCTGCTGTGGTGAAAGCCGGACACCACCTCGAGAATCCGCCCGATGCCGCCATCCCGGGCGATCTCGAAGGCCCGCTGGGCACCGGGAAAGAACGGCATCTCCGAGCTGCATCTCACGAAGCGCCCGCTGGTCCGGACGGCCTCCAGAATCCTGGTCGCCGCTCCGAGGTCGATGCCGAAGGGTTTCTCGGCGAAGAGGTCCTTCCCGGCGGCGAGAACATCCAGATAAACCTTTTCATGTAGGTCATGCGGGACCGCGACATACACCACCTCCACTTCCGGATTGGCGAGAAGTTCGTGATAACTCGTGGTCTTCTGGCGGCACGAGGGAATCCGGTCGAACCAGGACAAGGTGGTCGGATTGAGGTCGGCCACCGCCGTCAGGACCGGACGCACCGGCAGGTCGACGAGGGCACACCAACGTGCAAATGCGCTCGCCATTTCGCGACCCATCAGGCCGCCTCCGATGATGCCAATGTGGATGTCTTTCATGGGGAAATTGAAGGGCTCGTTTCCTGCCGGTAACTGCGGGCAAGAAGGGTCACCGGCTGGATCACCTCGATCGGCGAACCGATGGCCTTGAGCCCGGATTCGATCTGCAGATGACATCCGGGATTGGAAGTCGCAAGGACGGCCGCGCCGGAGTCTTGAAGATGCTTGAGCTTTCGATCCAGCAATGCGGCGGATTGCTCGGGCTGGGTGATGCTGTAGATGCCCGCACTGCCGCAGCACCAGGAGGATTCCTTCAATTCCACCAGCTTCACTCCGGGCAGCAGTTGAAGAAGCTGCCGGGGCTGTTGGGTCACCTTCTGCCCATGGGCGAGGTGGCATGACTCATGATATGCCACAGTCATGGAATCAGGGTTCGCAGAGGAGAAAGGCGCACGACATCCGATCTCCACGAGCCATTCGTGAATGTCACGCAGCTTCGAATCCCAGTTCCGTGCCTTGTCAGCATAGGCAGGGTCATCCTCAAGCAGCGTTCCATAGTGCCTCAAATGCGAGCCGCAGCCTCCGGCGTTGCTGATGATGGCATCGTAGTCGTCAGGCGGCAGCTGATCGATCATCCGTCGTGCCAGCTCGGCAGCCAGGATCGGCTCGCCGTTGTGGGAATGAAGGGATCCGCAACAAGATTGAACCGGCGGGGTATGAACCTCGCATCCGTTCGCAAGCAGGACATCGGCGGTGTCGCGGTTGATTTCCGAGAAGGCGAGGTCCTGCACGCAGCCGGTGAGCAAGGCCACCTTGAACCTGATATCATTTCCGGGCCGCTCCACCGGATCGATCATTTCATTGGAAAACCGGTCCGAGATTCGCGGGCTGAGTGCCTCGAGACGACCCAGCTCCGCAGGCAGGATCCGCATCTGATGGAGCCGCTTGGTGAATGATTCCAATCCGCTGCCCTGGTAAAGCCTGAGGAGCCGACCGGCCATTCTCAGCAGCCGTGGCCTCATGAAAAGAACACGCAGCGTGATGAAGCGCCAGAACCCCCGTAGCGGGGAAGCATTGATTCCCGATTTCTCGATGTCGGCGCGGGCGGTCTCAAACAACTGCGCATAGTCCACTCCCGCCGGGCAGGCGGTTTGGCAGGCCAGACAGCCCAGGCAGTAGCTCATTTCATCGGCGAAGCCCCGCGTGATCTCCATCTCGCCGTCCGCCACCGCCCGCATCAGTGCGATGCGTCCACGCGGGCTGCTCCGTTCACGCTTCGTGGCATCGAAGGTCGGGCAGGTGGGAAGACACATCCCGCAATGCATGCATTGCTGGAGGATCGAGTAGTCGAGCTGTTTGAGTGATCCGGCCATGGGCGGTCAGTCGAAGATCTTGCCTGGGTTCAGCCGGTTGTGCGGATCGAGGGCGTGCTTGACCGTTCTCATGAGCTCGTAGCTGGCATCGCCCAGTTGCTGCTTGAGCCATGGCTTCTTCGCCAGACCCACCCCGTGTTCACCGGTGATGGTGCCGCCAAGGCTGAGGGTCTTTTCGACGATCGCCTCCAGCGCGAGATGCACCCGCTGCATTTCCTCCTCATCCCGCTCGTCGGTGAGGAAGGTTGGATGAAGATTGCCATCACCCATGTGGCCGAAGGTTCCAACCATCAGGCCGTGACGGGTGGCGGTGGCGGCAATGAAGGAGACCATCTCCGCCAAGGCACTGCGCGGCACCGTGATGTCCTCGAGAATCGTCGTCGGCCTGACCCGTGCCAGGGCGGAGAATGCACTGCGGCGGGCCGACGCAAGCTTCAAGGCCTCCTGCTCATCCTGCGCGATCTGGACCTCCCTGGCTCCATGGGTCCGGGCGATCTCGACCATCCGGGTTGCCTCATCCTCGACGGCAGCCGGATGGCCGTCGGTTTCCATGAGGAGAATCGCCTCGCAATCGGTCGGCAGTCCGATCTTCGCGTAGTCCTCCACGCAGCCAATCGTGATCCGGTCGAGAAATTCCAGGGTGCAGGGAATGATCCGCGCCGCGATGATGGAGGACACCGTTTCCGCCGCGTCCTCCATGCGGTCGAAGGTGGCCAGGAGGGTGCGCCGGGCCAGGGGGCGGGGAAGCAGCTTGAGCAGGACCTCGGTCACGATGCCCAGGGTGCCTTCCGAGCCGACGAAAAGATCCTTCATCGAGTAACCCGCCACGTCCTTCACGCAGGCATTCCCGAGGCTGACGATCCGGCCATCCGGAAGCACGACCTCCATGCCCATGACGTAATTACGAGTGACACCGTACTTGAGTCCGCGCAGTCCGCCGGAGTTCTCGGCCACGTTTCCACCGATCGTGCTGATGCGGAGGGAACCGGGATCGGGCGGATAGAAAAGTCCGTGTTCCGCAGCGGTTTCATCCAGCTTGGCGGTGATGACTCCGGCCTGGGCCCGCAGGGTGAGATTTCGCGGATCAACGGAAAGGATCCGGTCCATCTGGACCAGACAGATGACCAGCGCGTGATCCGTCGGCACGCTGCCGCCGCTGAGGCCGGTGCCGGATCCACGGGTGACGATCGGGATGCCGGCGTCATTCGCCAGCCGGACGCAGGCGGACACCTCCTCCGTGGTGTTGGGAAATACGACGGCTCCCGGAGTTGCCTTGAAGGTCGCGGTGCCGTCAAAGCCGTAGGGGATCAAATCCTCGATCGCAGTGAGGACACGCTCGCTTCCCAGCAGGTCGATCAGGGCTTGAACCAGAGACTCCCTCATGGTCTCAGCGGAGGGTGGTGAGGGTGATGGACGGGTGGCGGGCCAGACAATCCCTGACAGGAAGCAAGCCACCTGAAGGACTGCCATGGGTCAGGCAGGCGGCGGCGGCCGAGGTGGCCATCCGCAGGCACTCGGAAACATCCCATCCCTCCTGCAGGCCGAACAGGTATCCGGCAGCGAGGGCGTCCCCTGCTCCGTTGGCGCTCACCAGCTGGTCGCTGGGGATTTCATGAGCCTCACAGCGGATGATTCCGGAGGCATCGCAGACGATCGCACCGGATCGGTCATGCAGGATGACCTGGCGCCTCACTCCGGATTCAAGCAGCCTTCGCGCGGCCTCGCAGGCGGCATCGATTGAGAACTCCTCGCCGTTTGAAACCTTCACGCCGGTCACCAGTTCCGCCTCACGATCATTGACGAAAAGATGGTCCACGTAGGGAAGGGCGGACACCACCTTCTGCCTGAAATCCGGATGATCCAGACTGACCAGATCGACCGAGGTGGACAGCCCGGCAGCAAGGGCCCTTTCAAGCAGGAGGGAAGCCTGGGTCCGTCCGCTGCCGGAGTCATCCGCATCGAGGGCATCCAGCAGCATCAGATAGGCGAGATGGAAATGGCTGGCCCGGGTCAGCTCGAAATCGACATGCTGGAGGTCAAAAACCGAATTCGCCCCCCGGCGGTGGAAGAAGGTGCGCCTGCCGGTCGATCTCACGCAAATCACCTGCGTGTAGGAGGTGGGTTCGCCCTCCACCTGGTGCAACTGGACCGTGCTGATCCCTGCCTTGGCGCACTCGTTGAGGATCCACCCGCCATCGGCATCCCGGCCAACGCATCCTGCGGCTTCCAGCGGGAAGTCCACCCTCATCGCCGATAGATCCATCAGGACGTTGAACGGCCCTCCGCCATTCGAGATCATCTCGGAGGTGATCGATGAAAGCATGTCCTGCTCCGGCCACACCTCGGCCAACCGAAGGTGGTCCACGATGAAATTGCCCGCACAAATGATTCCACGACGCTTCATCTGATCATTGCCAGGGATTCATCGATGCCCGCACCCTCGTGCACCATCGCCATCAACGCGCGGACGATGCCTGCGGGATTGGGGTGCTGGATGATGTTTCGTCCGTAAACGATGCCCCGCGCGCCCTGCTGCATGAGCCCCTGGGTGCGGGTGAGGATTTCCTCGTCACTGACCCGGCCGCCACCGCGCACGAGCACCGGAATGTCGGCGGCGGCCTCAATGACCTTGTGATAGCGATCCACATCGCCGGTCGGGTCGGCCTTGATCACGTCCGCGCCGAGCTCCACGGCCTGGCGGACGAGGTGGACGATCTTCGTTTCATCGCCATCCACCATGTAACCTCCCGCCTCGGAGTTGGGACGGAAGACCAGTGGCTCCACCATCATCGGCATGGCGTAATGATCGCTCTGGACCTTGAGCCGGTGGATGTTCTCGATGCAGCGCTCGGTCACGTCCGGGGCACCCGGGATCTGGAAGAGATTCACACAAACGCACGCGGCATCCAGCCGCACCGCCTGAAGAATGGCCTCCTCGATCATGCTGCTGTAGCGGGCGGCTGGAAGTGACTCTCCATAGACATTCGCCGTGTCCATTCGAAGAACGAGCCGCGGCTTCTGATGGCCCGGCAGATCTTGCAGGTGTCTCGCCTGACCAGTTGTCAATTGGATGGCATCCGGCCCCGCCGCGACGAGGGTGGCGACGGTCTTGCGGATGTCCTCGATGCCGGTGAGGAAGCCGGGCTGGTTGAAGAACCCATGATCGACCGCGACGTCAAAGCATCGGCCGGACTGGGCGTTGAAAAGGCGGTTGAGGCGGTAGCTCTTCATGGATGGTTTCAGTGGATTCCCAAAAGGTGGCGGATGGTGAAAAGCTCCAGACCCTCATAGTCACGGGCGTCGATGTACTGCTGCTGCTCCTTGAGGTCCAGCGAACGGACCTTTTCCACCAAGTGGAGGAAGATCTCACGACTTGAAGCCAGGTGGGCGGTGACCGGGTTCCCGGCCTGCGTCCGCATCGCCTTGACGTCGAGCCCGACGAATTCGCCACGGCTTCCATAGTGGTTCTCCTCAAGCACCCGCACCTGGTTGAAGGCACCTCTGAGGTTCGCGGCTCCGAAGTTCTTGTCCTGATCGTATTTCAGGCCGTTCTGGTCGTTGAGATGAACGCTGGCGAGCTTTCCATGCGCGATCGCGAAGGCCATCTCGTCCGAGGGATCCAGACCGGCGAGGAGGGCGTGAGCGGTCTCGATCAGTCCCTTGACGCGAACGGGATCCTTCGACGCATAGGCCAGGGACACCGCGTGTCCGATGGTGGGGACGTAGGCGTGATCGCAGGGTTCGTTCGGCTTCGGTTCGATCCAGATCTCGATCTCCTTGTCGTGGTCGAGGATCGCATTGATCGCGTCAAGGATCCGCTGGTAGGCGGTGACGGCATTTTTCGATTCCCTCAGCGAGGTGCCTTCGCGGGCCAGCCAGAGGACGATGGCCTTGCTGCCCACGGCCCTGGCGATGTCCGCGGTGCGAAGCGTCCGATCGAGGGCATAGCGGCGGTCGGCAGCGGAGTTCGAGGTGTAGCCTCCGTCGATTGTTTCCGGCGAGAACCAGAGCCTCGGCGCGACAAATTCGGGAACCAGCCCCTGGTTGCCGAGCATCGTCCCCACCTGCGTGGCCTTGGCCAGGATCTGGGGTCCGGAGAGTTGGTCGAGATCCGGGACGACATCATCATCGTGAAGCTGCACGCCTTCAAAGCCCAGCGGCCGGTAAAGGGCGAACTTTGCCTCATGATCGTAGGGGGCGCGGGTGGCCGGACCAAAAGGGTCCTTGCCCTCGCAGATGTTCCAGGGGCCAAAGGAAAAACGGTATTCGGTGGATGGAGTCATGATTGACAGTGGGACGACTGTAAGGGTGACGGTGCCGTCCCTCTACGCATCCAGACTCAAAATCTGACACTATCGTCTCAATTTCCTGAAAAATCGGCGGCTTGATTCGGGAGGATCGTCACAGTTCATCGAGACTCTGCGTGGTCGCCCCACCGGCAGGCCAAAAGGCCCTCCTGGATCAGACCCATGGAAGCAGGGCGGATACGAAGGCTTCCGGTTCCAGCCATGGGGAAGGAGCTCCCTTGGTCCTGGAGCTTCTGCCTGACGTGCGAATCCTTCGCCTGAACTCCGAAGGACTGCATTTCAATTCACGACGGAAGACCCGATTGAAGAACGAGACCTGGGGAAATCCGCAGGCGAGTGAG
>JAIXVN010000359.1 GCA_027483005.1 Verrucomicrobiaceae bacterium | reverse complement strand
CTGCCCAACAAGTCGGTGAGTGACTCGCCATTCTCCCTCACCGCCACCGCGAGTTCAGGGCTTGAGGTCAGCTACTCGAGCTCCAACAACGCTGTGGCCACCGTCTCCGGAGGCACCGTCAGCATCACGGGTGTCGGCACCACGACGATCACTGCCTCTCAGACTGGCAACTCGAACTTCAGCGCTGCCACCCCGGTGGATCAGATCCTCACCGTCACGCCCGTTCCGACAGCACTCGCCGCAGGTGACATTGCGGTGATTGGTTACAACACCTCCGGAACGCCCGACAACTTCGCGATCCTTGTCCTCAAAGATCTCACCGCCGGAACCACCTTCTACGTGAACGACAACGAGGTCGCTTCGGCAGGTGGTACCACCTTCACCGATCTCGCCGAGAGCGAGGCCTCCTTCACGGTCAAAAGCGGTCAGACCATCCCGAAGGGCACGGTCATCATCCTTCCCTGGGGGGCTGCCGCCGTCTCGACCTCCACTTATGACTGGAGCAACACGACCGGATTCGGCCTCGGCAACAACAACGAGGAGATCCAGATCTACACCGCCAGTTCGATCACCGCCACGACGCCCACTGCCTTCATCTACAGCGTCGAGATCGGCAGCAGCCCAAGCGCCCGCCCCTCCGGACTCACCGCTGGAACGACCTTCATCAGCCCCACCGGTTCAGCCTCACGCTACAAGACCAGCGGCGCGACCTACACCGGAACCGAGTCGCAACTGCTGACCGCCATCGGCAACACTGCGACCAATTGGGAAGCTGTCGCTCCCGGAGCCTCTGGAGACTGGACTTTCACCATTGGCGGATCCGCCCCTGTCACGATTGTAATCAACGACGTCTCCGTCACCGAAGGAAACAGCGGCACCACCACCCTGAACTTCACCGTCACCCGCAGTGACAACACCACCGGCTTCACGGTGGACTATGCCACGGCGGACGGAACCGCCACCCAGCCCGGCGACTACACCGCGGCTTCTGGAACGCTGACCTTCACGGCAGGTGGAGCCCTCACCCAACCGGTCTCCGTCACCGTGCTTGGCGACACCACCTTCGAGTCGGATGAAACCGTCCACATCAACCTCTCGAACGTCGTCAACAGCGTCGGCACGACCACGATTTCCGACACTCAAGGCATCGGCACCATCCTCAATGACGAGCCCGTGGTGACCACGCCCCTCGCCTCTGGAAACCGCGACGTCCTTGTTCCAAACACCGACACCTGGCCCGCATCGGGCATCACCGTGAATGGCACGCAGTTCGTGAATCTCGGACTCCAGGGGGTCGGCCGCATCCCTGCCAATGCCATCGATCCCGCCACCGGTGAATCCCTCGGCTCGATCTCCGACCTCCAGGTCAGCGGCTTCACCAAGAACCTCGACGGCACCTACAGCGGCACCTTCAACATGTTGCCCGACCGCGGTTACAACAACGGCGCGATCTACTCGAACTACGCGGCGCGCATCAACGCGTTCAGCTTCACCTTCACGCCCTACACCTCCGCCACACCGACGACCGCGCAGAACCAGGTGGCCATGACCTTCACCGGTTCCACCCGCTTCACCTACGATCACGATGGCAACTCCGGCACCGCGCCGGTCTTCACCACCGGGCTTCTGGCCGACGGCAGCACCTCGCTCTTCGGCACCTCCGTTCCGATCGCCTCCGGAAACAGCACCCAGAGTGACGGCACGGTGAACAACCGACTCACCCTCGATTCAGAGGGACTCGCCCTGGACAACCGCAGCGGCAAGACCGGCAGTGGCTGGATCGGCGATGAATACGGCGGCTACATCTACCACTTCAATGCTGCAAAGCAGCTCGATGCCCAGCTTCAGATCCCCGCCGCCCTCGTACCCCACTCACCCACCGGCACGATCAACTTCCAGGCCGATCCGCCGACGAACGGTCGCCGCATCAATCAGGGCATGGAAGGCCTCGCCCAGAGCCCCGACGGCACCAAGCTCTTCGGACTGCTCCAAAGCGCCACCCTCCAGGACTCCGGTTCAGGAAACCAGGGCCGGTCGAATACCCGACTGCTCGTCTATGATGTCAGCTCGAATGACGCTCCGAGCGATCCAGTCGCCCAGTATCTGATCCAGCTCCCACGGGTCGATGACACCGGCTCCACCACCAACGGCAGCACCGTCAACCGCAACGCAGCCCAGAGCGCGATCCTGGCCTTGAACGACCATCAGCTCCTCATCCTTTCCCGCGAAGGAAATGGCCGTGGCGCGGCCGGTGCTCCGGTCTTCAAGTCGATCCTTCTGGCGGACCTCTCGAACGCCACCAACATCGATGGTCTGTATGATGCCGAAGGAAACGCTGTCGCGCCGGGTGGAGTGCTGTCCCCGACCGTCACCCCCATTTCCTGGACCGAGGCCCTCAACCTCCTTGGAAAGCTCGACCTCAACATCGCGGAAGTCGCCAAGTTCGGCCTCAACCTCAACACCGCACCGGGAGACATCAACACGATCTGCGAAAAGTGGGAGGCTCTCAGCCTGGTCTCCTGCGGCGACGCTGCCAATCCGAACGATTACTTCCTCTTCGTTGGAAACGACAATGACTTCATCAGCGCCACCGGCAAATACATGGACGCCTCGGGCACCATTCAAAGCTACAATGCCGGTTTTGAGAATGACACCATGGTGCTCGCCTATCGCGTCCGCATCGTGCAACCGCAAACCCCGGTCAACACCTGGCGCCTTGCCGAGTTCGGCACCACCAGCACCACTGGGAATCTTGCGGACAACGCCGACTACGACAACGACGGCGTCCAGAACCTCGTCGAGTATGCCCTCGGAACCGACCCGACCGTCGGCACTGCGGCCAACGGAGCGTCTGCCTCTCCTTCCGCCCTCATTGGCGATGCAGACTCCCTCCTGACTGACCGGCTCGCCCTGAGCTTCAGCCTTCAGAATCCGAATCCGACCGACATCACCTACACCGTCCAGGCCACCGATGACCTCGGGACCTGGACGTCGGTCGCCTCGAAGACCGGATCGGGTGCATGGACCTGGCTCGGTGGTGGCACCAGCCGCATCGTCACCAGCGGCACCGGCCCGGTCAGCGTGAAGATCGGCGACGTGGTTCCCAGCAGCGGCAATCCCAAGCGCATGATGCGCCTGAAGGTCGCCAATCCCTGAGATTGATTGCAGTCCCTCCTTCAGCGGGCTTTCCTCAAGCTCCTGGAGGAGGAACCGTTTTCAGTTTCGCCACAAGTTGACGACGGCATCCCCTTGGCGATGCCAATCAAGCGGCCCTGACCGCTTCCCATCATAAGGACGCACGAACGCCCGGACCGCCGCAGCGCGTTTTGATCGTCAGTGGTCCGCTTGTCTGACCTCCGGCGACGCAGCCCCAGCCAGTCGAAGCCAGGAATCGCCAGGAATGCACCCGACGGCTCAGAAACAAACGTCACCGTGACGGGACGATCGCCACCGAGCCTCCATCAGGTCATTTCCATCGACCAACAGATTGAGACCGTCAGCAACCGGCGTTCCTGAGACGCCGACGGGGCAGTTGGAGTTGAGGCTGCTTGCATGGCTGACCGTGCAGCTGCCTGGGGGGTGAACCGTTGCCACTTCGGAACTGCCCGCACCTCCATCGATGCCGAAGAATCCAAAGGCCCAACTCTAGCAGGCCCCGGACTGAATGGAGAGATGCTGTCGTTGCCGCTTGAGGCGTCCCACAGGGCCACGGTGAGGTTGACACTCGTCGAAATCGCGTCCTTCACCCGGATCTCGCCGAGAAACGAGCCCTTGCTCGCCGGATTGCCGGAAGGAAAGGGAGTGGCAGCCGTCAGGCTGGCGTTGATCCCTGGCCCTGCGGCTGGATCTGCTGGGTGAAGTTTCCGGAGGTGCCGAACAACGGATTGGAGATCGCGCCGGAGTTCAATCAGTTGCAGCCATCAACAGTCACTGCGGAGAGGATGGTGCAGGCGGAGGCGATCCATGACGTTCACAATTGTCACAGAGATTCCACCCCCTGCGGCTTGCCACGGGTGATCGTTTCGCCACACTGGGGCCCCGCAACCCATGATCTCGATCCAACGCCTGTTCGGAAAGGAAGACCGCTTCTTTGAATTGCTCACGGCCAGTGCCAAGGCCTCGCGCCAGAGCATTGCCTCGCTGACCACCATCCTCCGCCATGAAAAGGCGCCCTCGATCGAGGAGTTCGCCGTCGTGCGCAAGGAGGACAAGGCGATCACACAGGAGATCAGCGACCTGCTGGTGAAGACCTTCGTCACCGCTCTTGAACGCGAGGACATCGAGGCCCTTTCCACCGCGCTCTACAAGATCCCGAAGACCGTCGAGAAATTCGTCGAGCGCTACCTGATCTCCGAGGACAAGATTTCCGGCATCGATTTCACCCGTCACGCCAAGATGCTCGATGAGGCCACCGGGCTGGTGGTCGAAATGATCGAAGCGATCCGCAAGGGCATGGACATCGTCAAGATGAAGGAGGCCAACGACCGGCTCCAGACGATCGAAGGCAATGCCGACAAGCTGATGCTGGAGTGCCTGCGCGACCTCTACAGCGGCCGCCACGACACCCTGCTGGTGGTGATCGTTTCCAACCTTTACGACCTGCTGGAAAAAATCTTCGATCGCTGCCGTGACGTGGGGAACGTCGCCAAGCAGATCGCCTACAAGAACTCCTGACGCGCCTTTTTCATGACGCTGATCATTGTGGTCATTCTCGTGGCGCTGGCCTTCGAGTTCATCAACGGTTTCCACGACACCGCAAACTCCATCGCCACCGTCGTTTCGACGAAAGTCCTAACCCCGCGGCAGGCCATCCTGATGGCGGCGGTGACGAATCTTTTCGGCGCGATGATCGGTCACGCGGTTGCCAAGACCGTTTCCTCCGGCCTGGTGGATGCGAAATTCGTCAGCACGCAGACCATCATCTGCGCGCTCATCGGTGGCATCACCTGGAACCTCCTCACCTGGTGGCTCGGCCTGCCTTCCAGTTCGACCCACGCCCTCGTCGGCGGACTTTGCGGAGCCACGCTGGCCAATGCCCAAAACAACTGGGGAGCCATCCAGTGGTCGGTCTCGAAAATCAAGGACGGCAAACCGGTGATGGAAGGTGTCCTGCACAAGGTCATCTGGCCGATGATCACCTCGCCCATCATCGGGCTGGTGGCGGGCTTCCTGATCATGACGCTGCTTTACGCCTTGTTGAGGAACGCGCGACCGATGTGGGTGAACCGTTTCTTTGGTCGGGCGCAGATTTTCAGCGCCGGCTACATGGGATTCGCCCACGGACTGGCGGACGCGCAGAAGACCATGGGCATCATCACGCTGGCCCTGGTCACCGCCACCACCGCCGGTTCATTTGAAAACATGCCGGGCTGGCTGCAGTTCATCCGGATGGACAAGACACCCGTCGCCGAGCAGCAGATCCAGGCGATCCTGAAGGGCTCGAAAGACCGCACTGCGCCGGAGCTCCTTTCGAAGGAGGCCGAGAAACTCGACACCGGAGAGTTCAAGGAAGCCTTCCACGCGCTGGCGGCCCTGGCCTTCGATGTCGATGGCGACATGGCCTCTGCGGACCGCGAGCGCGCCCTTTCCGTGAAGACCCATCAGCAGGCACTCGACCGCGAGGCCGCGCGCTTCATGCCGAAGATCCCGATTCTCGGGCCGATGGTGGCCTACAAGCCTTCCAACTGGTCCAAGACCCTGGAAGACGAACGCAAGAAGGCCCAGAAGGACGGCAAGGACCCGCTCACCGCTGCCGCCGCCAAGGTTCGCGACCTTTCGCCGGATGTCCCGCCGTGGATCAAGATCGTCTGCGCCCTGATCATGGCTGCCGGCACGTCTGCCGGGGGCTGGCGCATCATCAAGACCATGGGCCACAAGATGGTGAAACTCCAGCCGGTCCACGGATTTGCCGCTGAAACCACCGCCGCGACGCTTCTGGCGGTCACCGGCAGCCTCGGCATGACGGTTTCCACCACCCACGCCATCACCACGGCGATCATGGGTGTGGGCTGCACCAAGCGCTTCAGCGCGCTCGATGGCACCGTCGTGAAACGCATCCTCGGAGCCTGGGTCCTCACGCTGCCCGCAGCGGGTGGTGTGGCCTACCTCACGATGTGGCTGTGGCTGAAAATCGCGGGGTGAATCCCGGCTGTTGGAGCGGGCATCCCCGGGAGGGCCAGTCACGTCCATCAGGTGGAGCGCACGCCCGATCCCGGATCATCGTCGCCCCGCCTTCACGGCCACGGCCTGGGGCTACCGCGAACATCCACAGGTGAATCCGTCCACCGCGTCCTCAGCGAGGTTCTTCGAACAGGTGAGGGCTTGCCTTCCGATGACATGAGGTATTCCAGGCATCGGAGAGCATCCGATGCCTTTGAGAAGCCGGGGCAAACCACGCTCAATCCTCCTTCCGAGGCTGATTCGGCTCCTGGATCTTCCTCAACTGATCGCGTGAGCGCCGGATCTGCTCCTTCATCGATTCCGGGACATTGGGGTCCTTGAGAAGCAGCTCGAAGGCATCATCGCCATTCGATTCCACGATGCGGGTTTGTCCGTTCTCATCGATGACCACCGCCCGTTGTCCGGACGAGGCACCGCCCTGGCTCTCCTTCTCGAGTCTGGCCGCTTCCGTGTTGGCGGTCTTCCCCGGAGCGCCTGCCGCCGGCTTCTGGCCGAGGGTGGCGGAAACGGTTTCCTGCTGGCCCTTGCGCAGGCAGGTCAGGATCGCCTGAAGGCCGGGCTGGGCTTCTCCGAGCTTCTTTCGAAACTCCTCCACACTGGAAACCGGTGTGCCATCGAGGGTGAGAAGGATGTCGTTTTCCTGAAGTCCGGCCTGGGCCGCAGGACCTCCGGGCGCTAGGAACTCGACCAGGATGCCCTGGTTCTCCGGCAGATCGAGCTGGGCTCGCAGGGCCTTCGGGATCGGAACCGTATGGACCCCGAGCCAGCCGCCTTTCGCTTCGGCCGCGGGCTTCTCCTCGGGCTCTGGCTTGAGGGTTCCGCCGTCATCGATGCTGACCTCGCCCTTCGGCGAAATCGTGATGGTGCACTCCGCTTTCCGGCCATTCCGCTCGGTGGAGATGCGGGTGATGGTGGTGCCCGTGGAGTCGGTGTGGCTGCTCTGGGACACGCTGCTGCTGCCATTGCCCGGTGCATCTCCGGATTTCAGCGAGACCTTGCCATCGCGGATCTCCAAGGCGGTGCCGTTGCTGAGCGCGATGGTGCGGGGCTCCTCGGCGGAGGCGACCGCTGTGAACAGGGAAAACAGAAGGATCTTCGTTTTCATTCGGTGGCCTTTCCAGGGTTGGAGGGAGCGGGCTTTTCTTCTTCCTTCTTCTCCTCGGGCTTGGGCTCGGGCTTCGCTTCCTTCTTCTTTCGCGGACCATGCTTTTCCGCAAACTCCTGAGCCGTCATCTCGATGACCTTCGGCTTTCCGGAGCGGCTGAACGTGGTGACCGTGACATGCTCGACGCCATCCGGCCCGGTGTGGCGGGTGATGGTGACGGTCTTGCCGTCGATGGTCGTGGTGGAGGTCGAGCTGCTGCTCGAGCTGGAGGACTTCGAGACCTCGGTGCGGGACTCGTTGACTCTAACAGGTGCCTCCGGCTCGGCCTGGAGTTGGAGCGAGGAGGCGAGGACAAGGCTGAGGAATGCGGTTGTTTTCATCTTCATTGCGGGGTTGGGGTTGGGGTCAGTCGAAATGGATCGCCACGGGAACCACCGCCCGACGGTGGTTCTGCAATTGGACGGTGAGGGGTTGCGTGGCGGAAACAAGGGTCTGCTCCTCCACCCAGTTGACCTCGACGAGTTTCCAACGCTGGTTGGACTCATCGGTCACCACGGCAAGAGAGCGCAGGCCGGTGACACGCTGTTCGCGATCCGCGGCGAAGCTCGGAACCGAAGCGCCGGGTGGCAGGCTTGTGGAGGGCGGGGAGAATCTTGAAATGACGAAGGTCACACAAGCTGCCGCCGCCAGGCCGAACGCGATCCTCATGACCTTGCCGTTAGAAGCTGCGCGAGACAGTGGCGGTTCCGACAGTCGCTGCCGAAGCGACTCGGGCAGCGCTCCGGGGCTCATGGCGCGAAGCTTTTCCTCGAAGGAATCATTCATGAGAAAACGGGGCCGAGGGTTTCACGAAGACGTTCGATGGCGAGACGATAGCGCGAGGTGGCCGTGGCAACCGGGACACGGGTGATCTCCGAAATTTCCGGAAAGCTGAGGTCGCCCCACAGTCGGAGGGTGACGGTTTCCCGCAGGGACTCTGGCAGTTTCCGCAGGGCCTCGGTGACGACGAGATGGGTGTCCGCTGCGGAGAAGTCCGGCTGGAACCAGACCTCGGCCTGACCAACATGACGGGTGTCACGCCGGATGCGGGAATCCATCGAGCGACCCTGATCGATCGCACGGCGGCGAATGGTCGCGAAAACAAGGGCTGGATCCGGAATTTTCCCACCACAGCGGTGCCAGGATTCGGTGAGGGCTTCCTGGACCACATCGCAGGCATCCTCCTCGCAGCGGGTGTGTTGTCGGGCATAGAGCAGGAAGGATTGCCCGCGCTCCGTGATCCAGAGTTGCCAGGGGTCGGAGTTGGGGTGGGATGCCACGGTTGGATCATCGTTACATGGAGGAAGCGAGACGGAGCGGTCGATCGATCACGGAAAAGGTGAAAATTTCACCGGTCGCATCTGACACACGCTCTCCTGCCCATTTTGAGCCTCGACGCCGAGGAGGGGAATCGGAGAAATGCACCATGATCTTCAAGCTGATCCCGACGATCCTCGCCACCCTTGCCCTTGCTGGAACAATATCCGCCAAGGAGAAGAAGGCGAACCTTGAGAAGACCTT
>JAIXVN010000283.1 GCA_027483005.1 Verrucomicrobiaceae bacterium | reverse complement strand
CCCCCGCGATCTACTCGACCCTCGTCAACATGGGCCAGCCCTGGTCGATGCGCGAAATGCTCGTCGATGGACAGGGCAACTTCGGATCGGTGGAAGGCGATGCGGCGGCGTCCATGCGTTACACCGAGGCCCGCCTGCATCCGCTGGGCATGGCGATGATGGAGGACCTCGAAAAGGCCACCGTGGACTTCCAGCCGAACTACGACGGCTCACAGGATGAGCCGACCGTTCTTCCTTCCGCATTTCCCAACTTCCTCGTCAACGGCGGCACCGGCATCGCGGTGGGCATGGCCACCAACCTCGCGCCGCACAACCTGGGCGAGGTCATCGACGGCATCTGCGCGCAGATCGACAAGCCTGACATCACGCTCCCCGAGCTGATGCAGTTCATCAAGGGCCCGGATTTCCCGGTCTCCTGCGAGATCCGCGGCATTCGTGGCATTGAGGAATACTTCCGCACCGGTCGCGGTTCGATGCGCCTCCGCGGCAAGGTCGAGATCGAGGAGAATGAAGGCGGGAAATCGCTCATCGTCATCCGCGAGGTCCCCTATGGCGTGAACCGCGCCGTGCTTCAGGAACGCATCGCCGAGCTGGTCAATGAGAAGACCCTCACCGGCATCTCGGGCATGCGCGACCTTTCCGATGAGGAAACCCGCATCGAGATCGAACTCAAGCGTGACGCCCGCCCGCAGGTGGTGGTGAACCAGCTCTTCAAGCTCACCGCACTGGAGACCTCGTTCAGCGTGAACATGCTGGCGATCCATCAGAACCGTCCGAAGCAGCTTTCGCTCAAGGAGGCCATCGACGCCTACATCGAGCACCGTCGCGATGTGATCATCCGGCGCACGCGCTATCTGTTGGGAAAAGCCGAGGAGCGCGCCGAGCTTCTTGAAGCCTTCCTGCTGGCACTCGGCCACCTCGATGACTTCATCAAGATCATCCGCGAATCCAGGAACCGCGACGAGGCCCGCGAGCGACTTGCGGCTTACCAGTTCACCACCGCCACGGCTGAGAAGCTGGGCATCCTGATCCGCTCCCAGGCTGCGGTGCAGGGCGATCGCTATGTCTTCAGCGAGCGTCAGGTGAACGCCATCCTCGAACTCCGTCTCTATCAGCTCACCGGCATGGAGCAGGACAAGGTGAAGGGCGAATACGATGGCATCCTGATTGATATCAAGGACCTGCTCGACATCCTGGCCCGCGAGGTGCGCGTGCTCACCCTCATCAAGGACGAGCTGCGGGTCATCCGCGACAAGTATGCCACGCCGCGCAAGTGCCCGATCCTGGCGGAAGCCGGCGAGATCGCGATGGAGGAACTGATCGCCAACGATGCGATGATCGTCACCCTTTCGCACCGCGGCTACATCAAGCGCACACCTGCCAGTGAATACCGCCTGCAAGGGCGCGGCGGCAAGGGACTCAAGGGCATGGAAACCCGGGCGACCGGCAAGGACGAGCCGGATGATTTCATCGAGCACCTGTTCTCGGTGCAGGCCCATGACTACCTTCTGTTCTTCACCAACACCGGCCGCGTTTATGTCGAGCGGGTGTATGAACTTCCCGAAGGCTCGCGCACGGCGATGGGTCGCAGCATCAGGAACGTGCTCGATCTCAAGCCCGAAGAGAAGATCGCGGCCTTGCTGCGTCTCGAGCGCAGCACCGATGAGAACGGCAACGACAACACCTTCCGCGAGGGGGCGGGTTATGTGTTCTTCGCCACCCGCAGTGGCAAGGTGAAGAAGACCTCGCTCAACGATTTCCGCAACTACCGGAAGGCAGGGCTGACCGCGATCAACCTGGAGGAAGGCAATGACCTGATCGGCGTGAGCCTCACCAGTGGTGAGGACGAGATCATCCTCGTGACCCGGGACGGCATGAGCATCAAGTTCACCGAAGGCGTTTACAGGAAGCCCCAGGGCGAGCCGGTTGAAGGCGAGGAGCCCGTCGAGGAGGAGCCTGGCGAGGACGACCCCGAGGACGAAGGCAAGCCGCAGATCCGCCCACAGGGCCGCGCGACGGCCGGTGTCACGGGCATCCGCCTGCGCAAGGACGACTACGTGGTCGGCATGGCGATCGCTTCGGAGGACACGATGCTGCTCGTCGCCTCGGAAAACGGTCTCGGCAAGCGCACGGCCTTCTCCAGCTACCGGGCCCTCCGTCGTGGTGGACTTGGTGTGAAGACACTCAATGTCACGGACAAGACCGGCAAGGTCGTCAACGCCGTGGCGGTGACCGAACAGGATGAGTTGATGCTGATGACCTCCACCGGCCAGAGCATCCGCATCCGCGTCAGCGAGATCCGTGAAACCGGCCGCGTGGCGCAGGGGGTGAAACTGCTCACGCTGAAGGAAGGCGAGAAGCTGCAGGACATTTCACTGGTCATCCCGGATGGCGAGGATTCCGCCTCGCAGTCAGGGGATGGCGAGGAATCCACCGATCCAGCCCCCGACCTCGATCCTGGTCAGACCGCCGGGGACTGATCCTCCCAAAGACCTCCCTGATTCCACAAGGTGCCCTGCTCGTCCGGGGCACCTTGTTGTGTCGCGGCAGCCCATCGGATGCCGGCGGAGTTAGATGTTTCGAATTTCTCTCCACTCTTCGTCATTCCCGTCTTCCCTCCCTTGAAACT
>JAIXVN010000500.1 GCA_027483005.1 Verrucomicrobiaceae bacterium | reverse complement strand
CACCACGGGATTCGTGGTGTCTGGCGGCACCGCCACCCTTATCGGAACGCTGAACGTCGGCACCTCGAACTCCAGCGCCTCAGCCCTGATCTCGGGTGGGACCACCACGGTGGCCGGAGTCGTGACCGTCGGAAACACCGGCAACACCCGCTGGAACCTTCTTGAAGTTTCAGGCGGAAGTTTCTCGGCCAACAATGACGTGAGCGGCATCGTCCTGAGCCCCCACCCCACCACCGCCGCGCTTTCAATGCTGAAAGTCACCGGTAGTGGCGTGGCCACCGCCAAACGCATCAGCCTCGGCACCCCCACCAGCGCAGCGGGCACTGGCGCGGTCTGGGTCAAGGGAGGCACCCTCTACGTCGGAGCCGGTGGCATCGTCCAGGACGCCGCCAGCTTCACCAGCAGGCTGACCTTGACGACCGGCACCCTCGGCGCAGACGAAACCTGGAGCACCACCCTACCGGCCGCGCTTGAAGGAGCCTTCACCCTCAAGGCCGCCAACGAGGCGAACGCCGCCAAGGACATCACCCTCGGGGGAGCCCTGACAGGAGCCGGATCGCTCACCAAGACCGGCGGCGGTGTCGTGACTCTCAACGGCGTCAACAACTACACGGGGGCGACCACCATCAACGAAGGCACGCTTTCGCTCGGCAATGACGACGTGCTCAGTGACACCGCCCTCGTCAACGTCGCCACCGGAGCCACGCTGAACCTGAACCACGCCGGAACCGACACCGTCCTGAACTTCCAGATCAACGGAGTCGATCAGGGATCCGGCACCTTCGGCGGCACCGGCTCCGGCGCGGATCACATCGTTCCACAGATCACGGGAACCGGAAAACTCTACGTCATCCCCACCGATCCCTTCCTCCCCTGGATCGCAGGGTTCGGCCTGACCGGCAGCGATGCCCTTCCCGGATCCGACCCCGACAACGACGGACAGAACAACCTGCTGGAGTTCGCCCTCAACGGAATCCCTAACAGCGGGGCCTCGTCCGGCAAGCTCCGCGCCTCGGTGGAACTGGTCGCAGGAGAAAATGCCCTCACCTACACGCTTCCAGTCCGCACCGGAGCCGTGTTCAGCGGGGCCGCTGCCCAGACCGCAACCATCGACGGCATCACCTACACCATCGAGGGATCGGATGATCTCTCAATTTGGAACACCACGGTGATCTCCGAGGTGGTGCCCGCGCTGTCGGGCGGCCTCCCCGCACTCGACACCGGGTGGACCTACCGCACCTTCAGGACGCCGGGTTCCACCTCCAGTGATCCTGGCGACTTCATCCGTTCGAAGGTCAGCAACTGATCCTTCAAACGGGACTTCAGAAACCCGCCGGACCTGCTGTCCGGCGGGTTTTTCGTCGGATGGAATAACCCGTTTATGGGACGTTTCCTTTGGTGGTCCGATGACGGCACCAGACTAACATCCCTGCGACTCCCGGTCATCGACTCCCGGACCAGCATCCCATTCCATGACAGCCCTCAGCCGCCGCGAAGCCATCCGCCGCATCCTTGTCGCCTCCGCGATCATCGGGTCGCTTGATGGCATTGTCCTCTCAGATGAAGCCAAGCGCATCGGATTCGACCCCGATCTCCTCAAGAAGGAGATCCCCTGGCCCCGCCTGATGACCGAGGCGCAAAAGGCATGCACCACCGCCCTGGTGGACGTCCTCCTCCCAGCCGACGAACTCGGGCCGGCCGCCAGCACGGTGGGAGTGCCGGATTTCATCGATGAATGGATCAGCGCCCCCTACGACTCGCAGGTGAAGGACCGCGACGTCATCCGTCCAGGACTCGACTGGCTCGACAAGGAATCGAAGCGCGCGCATGGCGGCACCTTCGCCAGCCTGAAACGCGAACAACAGATCGCGGTCGTGGACTCCATCCTCATCGAAGGCTCGCCCCAGAACAAGGCGGCCGGGAAATTCTTCAGGCTCATGCGGGATCGCGCCGGAGCCGGATACTTCACCACCCAGGAGGGCTGGAAAACCCTCGGCTACACCGGCAATCTTCCCAGCCCGGAATTCGCGGGCCCCACCGCCGAAGCCATCAAACACATCGGACTCTAACAAGACTCATGGCCTTTCTCAACACATCCAGAACCCGCGCCGAACAATACGATGCCGTGGTCGTCGGCAGCGGTGCCGCAGGAGGCATGGCCGCCTGGGCTCTTGCCCGCAAGGGAGCCAAGGTGCTCATGCTCGAATCCGGGCGCAACTACGAGCCGCCCAAGGAAACCCCGATGTTCCAGAGCTTCGCCGATGCCCCTTTGCGCGGCGCTGGCACTCCCGAGAAGCCCGGCGGATTCTTCCACGCCAACATCGGCGGCTGGGCCATGCCCGACGAGCCCTACGTGGTTCGCAGCAAATCGAAGGGCAACTGGCACGAGGCGGCACCGGACAACCGGATGACCACCGACCAGAATTTCATGTGGTGGCGCGGACGCATGCTCGGCGGTCGCACCAACCACTGGGGTCGCGTCTCCCTGCGGATGGGACCGCTCGACTTCAAGCCCCGCTCCACCGATGGCCTCGGCTTCGACTGGCCGATCTCCTACGACGACATCGCCCCATGGTATGACAAGGTTGATCAGCTCGTCGGCATCTTCGGATCGAAGGAGGGCCTGGAGAACAACCCCGACAGCGACTATTTCCTCCCCGCCCCCAAGCCGCGAGCCTACGAACTCCTGCTCCAGCGTGCCGGGAAAAAGCTGGGCATCCCCGTGGTCTCCTCGCGCATGGCCATTCTAACCAAGCCGCTCAACGGCCGTGCGGCCTGCTTCTATGCCACCTCGTGCAGCCGTGGCTGTGCCATCGGAGCGAATTTCCAGAGCACCACCGTTCTGATCCCCCCTGCCCTTGCCACGGGAAATCTCGACGTTCTAACAGACGCCCATGTCCGCGAGGTGACGGTGGATGAATCCGGCAAGGCCACCGGTGTGCATTTCATCGACAAGAAGACCGGTCGCGAGGAACACGTTTCCGCGAAGCTGGTGATCCTCGGCGCGAGCTCCTGCGAGACCGGCCGGATCCTGCTCAACAGCAAGTCCAACCGCTTTCCCACCGGGCTCGGCAACTCCACCGGCCACCTCGGTCGCTGGCTCACCGACAGCACCGGCAGCGGACTCGGCGGTCGCATTCCCATTCTCGAAAGCATTCCCCTGCACAACGAGGATGGAGTTTCCACGATGCACACTTATGCCCCGTGGACGCCCACCATGCAGAAAGCCGCCACCAAACTCGGCGTGCCGCGCGGCTACTACATGGCCTGGAGCGGAGGCCGCCAGATGCCGGATCTCGGCAGCGCCAGCGAGATTTCCGGATTTGTCGGAAACAGCTACGGTTCGAAATACAAACAAGAGGCCCGCCGATACTTCGGCAGCTTCATCGATCTCCACGCCCGAGGTGAAATGATCCCGAATGAGAAGTCGTTCATGGAGATTGATCCCGAGAAGAAGGATCGCTGGGGAGTCCCGGTCGCACGCTTCAACTTCGAATGGAGCGACCACGAGATCAAGCAGGCCGCGCACATGCAGAAGACCTTCGCGGAAATGATCGAAGGCGCGGGAGGCATCGTTTCCAAGGCTCCCGAATCCGATGGCCGCAAGGCCATGACCGCCGGGGGCTCGGTGAACCACGAGATGGGGGTCGCCCGCATGAGTGCCTCGGCCAAGGACGGCGTCACCAACCCCTGGGGCCAGCTCTGGGACTGCCCGAACGTGATGGTGGCGGATGGTGCCGTTTTCTGCAGCAACCCCTTCAAGAATCCCACGATTTCCATCCTGGCTCTGGCCTGGCGGGGCTGTGAGCACCTTTTCGACGAGGTGAAAAAAGGCAATCTTTGACCACACGGTTTCGACGCAGGGTGAGAAATCCGCTGCGTGGTCGCGTAAACGGCCCAGTGCCTCCTTGCCTTGCGAGGGGTCTTCGGCCTATCAACCTGGACATCATGAATCATCCTGACCGGCGCGATTCCCTGCTTTCCGGCTGCGCCGCCAGGGTGAGTCTCTCTAACAGACCTGATTGACACCCTCTCCTGATTTCCATCCAACGAAAACCCACATGTTCAAGCTGCAGATTCCAATCCTCGCCATCCTTCTGGGTGCCGCTAGTTCCGCCCAAGCGGCACCCGCCCACAAGATCCTGTTCTTCACGAAATCGAGCGGCTTCGAGCACGATGTGATTTCCTGGAAAAAGGGTCAGCCCAGCGTGGCCGAAAGAACCTTCCTCGACCTCGGCGGAAAACATGAATGGACCTTCGAGTTTTCCAAGGACGGCTCGAAGTTCACCCCGGACTACCTCAAGGCCTTTGACACGGTGATCTTCTACACCACCGGTGACCTCACCACTCCCGGCACCGACAAGCAGCCGCCGATGTCCCCGGCCGGAAAACAGGCGCTCTTCGATTATGTGAAGTCAGGAAAAGGCTTCATCGGCCTCCACTCCGCCAGCGACACCTTCCACACCGCCAACGAATCGAAAAAGGGTCCGGACCGCTACGCCAACCATGGCAAGGACGCGGATCCCTACGTTTGCTTCCTCGGCGGGGAGTTCATCCTCCATGGAGCCCAACAGGTCGCAACCAACAAGGTGATCAACCCGAAGTTCCCCGGCTTCGAGACCTCCGGAGACAGCTTTGCCTTCAACGAGGAATGGTATTCGCTGAAGGACTTCCGGGACGACATCCACGTCCTCACCGTGATCGACTCCCCTGCCATGAAAGGCGCTCCCTACCAGCGTCCAGCCTACCCCACCACCTGGGCGAGACTGGAAGGCAAGGGTCGCGTGTTCTACACCGCCATGGGACACCGCGACGACATCTGGACGAACCCCACCTTTCAAAACATCCTGGTCGGGGCGATCCGCTGGACCAGCGGTGACGTCAAGGCGGCCACGCCTCCCAACCTGAAGGAAGCTGCGCCGCAAGCGCTGACGAATCCACCCTACGTGCCCCAGCCCCCGCCAAAGCCACCAGTCGCTCCTGCCAAGCCCGAAAAATGAACCTCGGTCAAGGGTTGCCGCAATTCTAACAGACTGACGATTTCGTTTGCCACAGATCCGCACGTTTTGTGCTTAGATCGTCAGCGGATGACGAAGGAAGCTGAACGACTCGCCGAAGACCAGAGCCGCGCCCGCAACTGGAAGCGCTGGGGCCCCTACCTCAGCGAGCGCCAATGGGGTACCGTGCGTGAGGACTACTCCGCACATGGCAACAGCTGGGCGGAGTTTCCCCACGACCACGCCAGACGCCGGGCTTACCGCTGGGGTGAGGACGGTCTCCAGGGCTGGACCGACCGCCAGTGCCGCCTTTGTTTCGCGCCGACCCTCTGGAACGGCAAGGACACCATCCTCAAGGAGCGCCTTTTCGGACTCGGCGGCAACGAGGGAAATCACGGCGAGGACGTCAAGGAGTGCTACTACTACCTCGATTCCACACCCACCCACTCCTACACCAAGGCCCTCTACAAGTATCCCCAGGCCACCTTCCCCTACACCGCCATCCGCGAGGAAAACAACCGCCTCGGCCGGGAAGGTCCGGAGCTCGAGTTGGCGGACATGGGGATCTTCGATGAAGGGCGCTACTTTGACGTGCTCCAGGAGGTCGCCAAGCGCTCCCCGGAAGACATGCTATGGCGGATCACCGTCACCAATCACGGCCCGGAGGCCGCTCCAATCCACGTCCTTCCCACCCTCTGGCTTCGCAATGTCTGGAAGTGGGGCAACGACCGCGAAGCCCCTCTGGTCAAGCCCTCGCTCAACCTTCATGACGACTGCCTGCTCGTCAGTCATGAAAGCCTTGGCATGTACCGCTTCCACCTGGACTCGCCCGATTTCTCCGACGCGGTTCCCTGGCTGTTCACCGAAAACGAGACGAACCATGAGTCAGTTTATGGAACTCCCGGCCCACCCTACTCCAAGGACGCGTTCCACCGTTATCTGATCAAGGGCGAGACGGCCGCGGTTTCCCCGGATCCATTCGGGACCAAGGCGGCCGCCGTCTTCAAGTTCCTGGTCCAGCCAGGGCAATCGGTCACGATCCGCTGCCGCCTGCACTCGATCCGCGAGGACAATGGGCTCTCCGGGCTGGAGCAATTCGACGAGACCCTGGCCACCCGCATCGCTGAGAGCGACGAATTCTACGTCGGACTCATGCCGGAAGGCAGCTCCCAGGACGAGCAACTCATCATCCGCCAGGGCTACGCCGGACTCCTCTGGACCAAGCAGTTCTACTACTACGCCATCGAGGACTGGCTCAAGGGCGACAAGGACGGCCCACCACCACCGAAAGAGCGCCTCAGCGGTCGGAACTCCGACTGGGGAAACTTCTTTGCGCGGGACATTCTGTCGATGCCCGACAAGTGGGAGTACCCATGGTTTGCCGCCTGGGACACCGCCTTCCACATGCTGCCCTTCGCCGCAATCGATCCCGATTTCGCCAAGAAACAGCTCCTGCTGCTGCTACGGGAATGGTACATGCACCCGAACGGGCAGCTCCCCGCCTACGAGTGGAACTTTTCCGACGTCAACCCCCCGGTCCATGCCTGGGCCGTCTGGCGGGTTTACAAGATCTCCGCCCCAAAAGGCCAGCGTGACCTGCTCTTTCTCGAACGCTGTTTCCAGAAGCTCCTCCTCAACTTCACCTGGTGGGTCAACCGCAAGGACGTCGAAGGCCGCCACGTCTTCGGTGGTGGCTTCCTCGGACTCGACAACATCGGAGTCTTCGACCGCTCCCACGCCCTTCCCGACGGCGGACGCCTCCACCAGGCCGATGGCACCGCGTGGATGGCCTCCTACTGCCTGACGATGCTGGCCATCGCCCTCGAACTCGCTCCAACCAAGCCAGCCTACGAGGACATCGCATCCAAATTCTTCGAACACTTCGTCAACATCACCGACGCCATCAACTCCCTGGGTGGCACCGGACTCTGGGATGAGAAGGATTCCTTTTACTACGACCAGTTGATCATTGATCACGACGACCCGATTCCACTGAGAATCCGCTCGCTGGTGGGCCTATTGCCGATGTGTGCCGTGACCGTCCTGAAGCAGAAGACCATCGAGTCCCTGCCCGGCTTCCGCAAACGCATGGACTGGTTCCTCAGCAACCGTCCGGACCTGCTGAGATACATCAGTGTCCGACGCGTGGCCGGAAGCAAGAACCCGGGTCGGTGCCTGCTTGCCATCCCCTCGGAAAACCGCCTGCGTAAATGCCTCGGCCACATGCTGAACCCCGATGAATTCCTTTCGGACTTCGGCATCCGCTCCCTGAGCAAGATCCATGAGAAGAATCCGTTCGTCTTCACTCACGGTGGAGAACAGAATGAGGTCCGCTACACCCCGGGCGAATCGAACACCGCGATGTTCGGTGGCAACTCAAACTGGCGTGGGCCGATCTGGTTTCCAACCAACTTCCTCATCATCGAGGCCCTGGAACGCTACTACTACTTCTATGGCGATTCTTTCCTGATTGAGTATCCCACCGGATCCGGCAAGGAGATGACGCTGAGGGAGATCGCAATCGATCTTTGCGACCGCCTCATCTCGCTTTTCCTTCCCGTCAAGAACGGCCATCGTCCCTGCTTCGGTGATGCCCCCCGCTACAGCGAGGTGCCGCATTGGCAAAACCTGCTGCTGTTCCACGAGTATTTCCACGCCGAAACCGGCGAGGGCCTCGGAGCTTCCCACCAGACCGGCTGGACTTCGCTGGTCCTCCGCCTCATTCGCGACCGCCGGGAAAAGCTGATGCAGAT
>JAIXVN010000241.1 GCA_027483005.1 Verrucomicrobiaceae bacterium | reverse complement strand
TCGCCGGACAGCCTCGGGGCCTACTTCACCCATCGACCCCGTCCCGGCCTCACCGATGCCGATCGCAACTGCGTCTCGAACATCCGCCCCGAAGGCCTGCCTCCCGATGCCGCCGCCTTCCGCCTGCATCAGCTCCTCTGCGCCTCGCGCCAGAACGCGATCAGTGGAGTGGGGCTGAAGGATGAGGGATCGGGACCTCCGGCAAACCTCACGGAAAACGGCTGAAGGTTTTCTGGTCAGGTCCGCGTAATCCAGACAACTTCTCTCATGATTGCGCAGATGATTCGCGGGCTCTTTCTAACAGCTGCCTTCTCCACCACCCTGCTCGCCGACGAGCCTTCGCCTTTGAATGCCGGGACCTCGTACTCGGAGCGCAGCTCGACCTTCATCCGCTACCTCGCGGCGGCGAAACCTAACAACCCGAATTTCCCGAAGGAGGCGATGCCCTACTACGCCGCTCGCTTGCAACTCGGAGTCGATCCGGAGGGCACCCGCCTCTCGATCGACAAGATGCTCGATGCCACGATCAAGGCCCGGACCGACCCTTTCAACCTGCATGCGGTCGTGCACGCCTATCATCTGAAAAAGGAAGCCTTCACCCCGGCGATGCGCGACAAGATCAAGCGCATCGCCGTGAACTGGAACTACTCGAAACCGATCGGCGTTTCCCTCAACTACGAGCTCATGCGTGGCGGGGCCGGTTACCTCGCGGCCCAGGAATGGCCGGACCTCAAGGACCTTTCCGGAAACGACTCGAAGAAGATCATGTCGCTCTGTCGCGGCTATCTCATGCGGCAGTTTGCGGAGACCTGCAACCGCAACGCCAGCGAGTATGATGCCCCGGTTTACTACGGCACCGACTTCGGCCCGACCCGCATGGTCGCCGAGTTCAGCAAGGACCCCGAACTCGCCAAGGCGGCGAGGATGACGCTCGATTTCATGCTCATCCACACCGGTGCGCACTGGCACGAGGGCTACCACATCAGCACCGCTGGTCGCGGCAAGTATTGGGGCTCGCTCAACCTCAGCCCGCACGCGTCCTCGCCCACCAGCGGCATGGCCTTCCTGCTCTACGGATCGCGCCAACCCTTCAATCTCGCCTCCGCCCCGCAGGCCTACTGGCTGGCCCACCCGGGAAAGGCGCTCGACTCCGCTTTTCTCGGTCGCTGGCAGGCCTCCTTGCCGGAAGAGCGCACGGTTCTGGCCAACCACATTTGGCCGAGCCACGGCGAGATCGTGCGGAAAATGGCCTGGTTCACCAAGGGATACGGCCTCGCCAGCCAACGTGAGGACGAGTCTCCCTTCAGCTCGTTCCTCTTCAAGGAATGCCGTCGCACGATGATGAAATGGGAAAGCCCCAAACACGCGAGCACCTTCACCGTCCTTCAGGAAAACCGGCGTCGGCCGAATGAGAAGATCGGCAACGCCTTCGCCTACGGGGAAAATCCCTACTGCCAGACGATGCAGCACGAGGGCACGCTCGTCGGGGTCTATGATGTGCCGGATGACTACGGATTCTGGATCAGTCGCGCCCCGTTCACCACCACCGGAGCCATCGTCCTGCGGAAGGAACAGGACGGCTGGGTCCTCTGCCACGGCGGCTCGATGCTCTTCGCCTTCCGCTTCACCGAGCCCTCGAAGTGGGACAAGCCCAACACCCGAGAAAAGCTCGATCTTCTCCGCTGCGACGCCAAACGCGGTGGCTGGATCCTCGAAACCAGCCCGCTCGCACCCTTCGCCGGCGGTGGCCCGGAAGCCGAGCTGAAAAAGTTCGCCGACGTCCTCAAATCCCGCACCCGCGTCACCGCCAGCACGACCAGCGCGCCGCCGCGACTCGTCTTCAAGAACCTCAAGGGCCAGACTCTCGACCTCACCTGGAAGCCCCTGCCCGAGAAGCTCAAGGATCAGTGCAAGCTCAACGGAAAGCCACTCGACTACAGCGCCTTTCCCCTCCTCCAAACCACCAACACCCAGCAACCCACCGCCGGGCCGATCACTCTAACAGTCGAGGGAAAGACCCGCACCTGGGACTTCAAGGCCTGGACGATTTCGGATCGCTGAGTTCGAGGAGCATGGGCGTCCTGCCCACGAGTCATCTTCGAATCGACCGAAGCCGACTCCATCTCCGCCTCGTCTCCGGCATGAAAGCGGATGGATCCCCATCATGCTCCATCCGCTCACGCCCTTCCGCCGTGATATCTGATCTCGTCAAGGAGCTGCCGCTTGGAACCAGCTCCCAGACGAACGATCCGCAGAAGTCGGAGCCTGCCTTTGGGTGGAAAATGAGGAGCGACGAAAGCCACGAAGGGAGACGCAATCGTGACGGTCTTCGCACTCACCGGATGACTGAGTCCGATGCGGTTGGGAACTTCCTGATTCAGCAGGGAACTTCATCCCTCCAACGGCGGTATGCCAGTTGGCAACTGTTCAGTGCCCCAGCCCTGCCTGCAGAGCTGCTCGAGATCGGCGGCGGACAGGGTTTCAGCCTTCAGGTTGCTGACGATGAAAAGGGTCTCCCCGGTGATGTCTATGACCTGGATGAGGCGTTTGAGACAATTGATGTTGGCCACGGCTTTCCATAGTCACCTGCTGATCGGTGAAGGACAGCACCCTGCCATGAAGATCCTGTCGCTATTGCTGGCAACCCTCTCCGTCTCCGCAGCGACCACGGTGAATTGGGTCGATCATGCCTGTCCAATCTGCGGGACGGTTTCGGTCACCATGCAGCTTGGAAGCTATCATCAGTCTGGAGAGCCTGCCCACGATCTTTCCGATTCCCCTGGGTTTTCCTTTCACGGCGTGGACGTTTGTCCGAACGACCTGTTTGCCTCCCGGCAATCGAACTGGGATAGGGTCGATCCGACGGACAAGGCGAAATTGTCCGAATTCCTCAAGCAACCCTGCGTCGTTCTAACAGCACAAGAGAAGGCCATTGTCGGGGATCATCTCGACCAGTTGAAACTGAGTTGCTGGTGGGAGGAACTGTGGGCGAGAAGCTGCGACGAGATCCGCAGGCCGGATCCACGCCATCGTTGGCGCAGGGCGATCGCCATGAATCACACGGGTCTCGTGGCGACCTCCGACTGGGAGAAGAAGCTCGCCGCCCACTACCGCGAGCAAGCCATCATCGAACTGAAGGCGGCCACGACTTCATCATGGGCCACCGATGTCGAAAAGCGCATTTCCAGCTATCTTGAGGCGGAGCTGACCCGGCAAGCGGGCAGGGTGGATGAAGCCAAAGTGCTGTTCCGCAAGGTCATCTCCCATGAGAAGACCCTGCCTCCCAATGAGGATTTTGCATGGATTGCCAGTTGGTCTGGAGATCAGCTCGCCTTGATTGACAAACCTCAACCAACGCTCCAGCCGGATTCCCAAGTGGCCCTCCCTCTCTTGCCCACGCCCGGGAAGGATGCCCCGCCTGCGGTTGCGGAGACTGGCTCGTCGGCACCCAAACCCATGGGCAAAGAGGAAGCCTTGAATGAGATCAAGACCGCAAGGTTTTTGAATCGAGACGAGATCTTGAACTCACCGGACCCCGAGATCATCAAGGCATTGGAAGACCGCATTCAACGCCTGCGTCAAACCAAGGCAACGGGGGGTTGGGATTGGGCGAGACGCTACGAAATCAGATCCTTCGAGGCGTTGACGCGAAGCAAGAAGCTGCTGCAAGTCCCTGTTCGGTGACTCTGCTCCCAGAGATCCCCTCCTTTGGCTCTTGCCTCTTCCGCGATCCTTCTCTCTCCTTCCGGCGCATGTCCGAAATCCTCACCGCCGACCTCCTGGCGCTCGACACCGATGGCCTGAAAAGCCGTTTGTCGAAGCTCAGGAGGTATCTTTGACGTCCCGACCCTGGAATACGAAATCGCGAACCTCGAGGAATCGATGGGCTCGCCCGAGTTCTGGAACGATTCCGACAACGCCAAAGCCGTCAGCTCCAAGGCAGCGGCGATGAAGAAGAAGCTGGAGGGCTTCCTGAAGCTCGAAAAGCGCGTCGGCGACGTGGAGGAAGGCATTTCCCTGGCGAAGGAATACGACGACCGCGAAATGGCGCTCGAGGCCGTGGCGGAGTTCGAATCCGTGGGCAAGGACCTCGCGTCCTACGAGCTGCTCACCCTGCTCGACAAGCCGAGCGACATTTCCCCCTGCTACCTCATCATCCAGGCCGGAGCCGGTGGCACCGAGGCCTGCGATTGGGCACAGATGCTGCACCGCATGTACACCCGCTGGGCGGAGCGCCATGGCTACACCGTGGAAACGCTCGACTGGCAGGACGGCGACGGCGCGGGCCTGCGCAGCGCCACCATCAAGATCACCGGCGACTACGCCTATGGCTACCTGAAGAGCGAACGCGGCGTGCATCGCCTGGTCCGCATTTCGCCCTTCGACTCTGCTGGAAAGCGCCACACCTCGTTCTCCTCGGTCGACGCCACTCCTGAAATTTCCAAGGAGATCAACATCGAGATCGACGAGAACGACATCGAGATCACCACCACCCGCTCCGGCGGCAAGGGTGGTCAGAACGTCAACAAGGTCGAGACCGCCGTGTTGCTGCGCCACCTTCCGACCGGCATCCTGATCCGCTCCACCGCCGCGCGGTCGCAGGGCCAGAACCGCGTGCTCGCCTACGAAATCCTCAAGGCGAAGCTCTATCAGCTCGAGGAAGACAAGCAGAAGGCCGAGTCCGAACGCGCCTACGGCGAAAAGGGCGACATCGGCTGGGGCAACCAGATCCGCTCCTACGTCTTCCAGCCCTACCAGAAGGTCCTCGACCTCCGCACCGGTGAGGAAAGCGGATCGATCCAGGCCGTCATGGATGGCGACATCGACAACTTCATCGAAGCCAAGCTGCGAGGAAAGGTCCGCGTCAAGGGAGCGAAGGACGAAGAGGACTGAAGAAAATTCGAAATCCTAAATTCGAAGCACGAAATTCGAAATTCGAAATGGGTTCCCACTTCCTCGTCTCTTCATTTCGGATTTCAGATTTCGTGCTTCGAATTCCTCCATCCCTTCTCCTTTCTTGACTTTGCGGAGGCTTTTTGATTAGTGCCTCTCGAATTGGTAAACCAAGGAGGACTGGTGGATAGCGACCTACTGCATACGGAAAAGATTCTCGCCGATCGGAAGACCTTCTTTCTCGACCTGAAGGAAAACTCGCGAGGCATGGTCGTAAAGATCACGGAAGACGTTTCCGGCAATCGTGACACGATCATGGTCCCAGCGGAGATCCTCGGTGACTTCATCGCCGCCCTCACCGACATCAAGGCGACCGCCGATTCGAGGGACTGATCGTGGCGGCGGATTCCATCCGCCAAGCCGATCAAGAAAAGGCACTGCGCTTGGGAAGCGCAGATACTGCTGGGAGAATGAACCCAAGTTTCCCGGAGTCCGACAATCCTTGGCCTTGAAACGAGACTTCTGACGCAATCAATGGAAGGCACTCCAATTCGTGCTTCTCGCACACTCATCGTGTTCATTTTTCAAATTCGAATGTGTCTCCATAGATTTCTTTGAATTTTTCGAGAGACCTCTCACTCGACATGACCTGATTACCTGTTTTGGGATCACAGTAATTGAAAAATACCACTTGCTCAGTGCTTCCTTCTGCACGGCTTGGGCGAAACTCTATCCTTGCGTCGTACTTGCCCAACCCTCCAAAAATCTCGACGTCTGCACCTCCGCCACACATCATGTGATATATTAACTCTGATTTTTTCGGATCTTTTAGAAACGCCAAGCTACTCTTAAAATCATCGAGTAAAATTTGACTTTCCTGCCCAGATGCCGGGATGTCATAAATGAAAATCTTCTGTTCTGGTTTTGATTTTGCCGTGTTTAGAGTGGCCTTCTTTGCCATGAGTGCCTCGAATCCTGAAAACAACCGATCAATTGACTCCTGGACTTTTGGCGCATCAAGCTCAGAGAGTCCAATCTCATCAATTGAATTGCTGGTAAGCCTTCCATTGCTGTTGAATAGTGGTCGATGGATTTGAGGAGTGCTTTCAATCCTATCTTGATCACTTCGAACTGCCTTACGTGAATTCATTGCATTGCCCGGCTCGGCGCTAATTGTGGGTGATCCATCATTCTGCAAATGAAGTTGTTCTTTCATTTGCTTGCCTTTCAAATCGCCAACTACATTCTGAGATCTTGTGACCAAGAAAAGCAACGTAATCAGCAGCAAAGCGAACCCTAAAAGGCCTAGTTTCCGAGATTTTGCTGATTGCATCGAATTATCCGCAAGGCGTTGTTGGTGAATTTGCAACACCGCCAATTTGAAAGAATCTGGGCATTGATTCCAGCCTGATTTTTGGCCTGATACTTCAGATCATTCACTTGGTTGATTTGGAAACGATAGGAACCCACTAGAAGCCAGCTCACGCCAATCCACTCAACCGCCGGATGGAACCTCGTTGAGGTTCGGATCATTGGGGGGATTAACCCAGGGTAGCCCGGATCCGGCCAAACCCGGGCTTTGGGAGGAAACGCCGATGGCGTAAAGATCCACAAAGGAACTCACTACCGCCGAAGCATCGGCGATTGCTTCAACGCATTGGTTTTAAGCGACGCGTGGAGTTTGCTCTCTGAAACCAACCTTGAAAATCTAAAGTCAAACTTTCGATTTTCAAGGTTCACGCCTTCTCCAAAAGCCTCGTTTTGACACGCTTGAGTGCCCAGGTGGCATGTTCTGCAATGAGCGGATCGGGGTCGATGGCCGCAGCTTCGAGGGCGGGCAGGTCTTCGGC
>JAIXVN010000265.1 GCA_027483005.1 Verrucomicrobiaceae bacterium | reverse complement strand
GACCTCGATCGGCGACAGGAAATGCACCAGCATGCCGAGGTCGAGGATCGTGCGCTCCCCACGACGTACATGGCCGATGTCGCCGAGCTTGGCGACAAGTGACTGCGCGACGTATTCGTGCTCGCGGATCTCTTTTTCATCGACGGCAAAGACCGCCCGCTCCTCGCGACGCGCCGTGCCAGCCAGGGCCATCGTTTTCAGACGCGATCCCTCCAACGAGAAAAGCACCTCGGGCGTCGCACCGGCAAAGCCATGCTCCCCGGCCATCCAGGCGAAGGAAAGCCTCGGCTGGCCCTGTTGCGTCATGGCCGCGGCCAGATCCGCCGTGGTGCCGGCTTCGAGATGACCCTCCTCCACCACCACCGGCACGGTCTTCTCGAACACCCCGCGACGGATCGCATCCATCACTTCCTGAAACACACCCGCGAATGGGCCTGCATCCAGTTCGTTCCAGGAACATCCCGGCATCGCATGGCTGCGTTTCCTTTCTGCGAATGCGAGGGCATCGAGACATTCGAATGTTGCTGGAATCTGCCAGGGCCTCGGATCATCCAACCCATAGCGCTGGAGGAAAAACGCCACGCCATCCATCGGCGGACTTTCAGACGCGATGAACGGCCCGTGGCCGAGGATCAGGCTGCCGTCCGGTCTGGCCAGCCAGGCTTTCGAAGAGGAATCATTCATGCGTCCGCCGCGACGATGGGCCCGCTTCCTGGGCTCCGCAAGTCCCTGGGAGAAGACTGCCTCAGCAACTCCGTGAGGCGGGTCTCAAGGATCGAGGTCAGCTGCAGCGCCCCGCCCTTCTCAGGCAGTCCGCCGTTTCTCAGAAGATCCGTGGCGTCGATCGGCTCACCAAAGGTCACGCTCGCCCGACGCCTCGCCGGATAGGTGGCTTGCCCGAGCAAGTCTTCCTCCAGTTTTGTGAGAGTCTCGGAAATCCGGCCCGGGGTGGGACTTTCCTCCAGGTAGCCGGCGCGATAACTGTAGGCCTGATAGGCGACGTGGACCCGGTCGATGTCGTCCATCAAGCGCCACCGCGCTCCATCATCCGGTGGATTCTCCTCATCGAGCAAGGTCCGGCGGATCCGATATCTCAGGGCCCTCACCCGTTCCGGGACCGTCGGTGCCTTCTTGTCCTCCAGACCATGGCGGGCCTCCACATCCAGCAGCAGCCGATCCCGCAAGGCCGCGATGCGCTCGGGGATCGTTCCTCCCGTCGCATCTCCGAAGTACTCGGTCTCCTTCAAGGCCAGCGCGCCGGCCCCCAGTCTCGTCAATCGCTCCACCACCGGCAGATCGGCGCGCGGTTTCCAGCCGAGATGCCGCTCCAGTGCGCCGATTCTCGGGGAGAAGGTCGCCTCCACCCGCTCCTCGCAGCTGAAACGGAACGCCACCGGAAACACCCGCGCCTTCCGTCCCTCGGGCAGTCGTTTCGCGACGCGCAGCAGGATCGACGCCAAACCATCATGCAGCGGATCCAGCCACTCATGATGATGATAAATCTCCCCCTCCGGATAAATGACCAGCGGATGCCGGCCCTCCTCCAGAATGCCCAGCGCCATCTTCACCGCCGCAAGGTCCGCACCATCGCGATCGACCGAAAACACCCCCGCGCTCTGCAGCGCGAACGACACCAACGGATGGACCTCGAAGATCTCCCGTGCCCCCATGAACCTCGGTGACACCCCGACCCGCGTGAGCACTTCCATCATCACATGCACATCGGCGTGATCCGCGTGATTCGGGGCCAGCAGCACCGCATCCCCGGCCTCGACCGCCGCCGCCACGGCCTCGATGCCATGACAGTCAATGCCATGAATCCGATAGGCGCGCCCAAGATACCAGGCCCGGTTCAACCAGCACAAAAGCGGCGTCAGCCAGCGCCTCGGCGTCGGCGGTCTGAAGCGATAGGGTCGATCCTGCGGAAGTTCCTTCATCGGCACCCAAATCTTAGTCCCGGAAATCCATTGAGGTCAACGCGCCTGCTGCCTATCAATTGCCTGGTCCGCTTTTGCGGTTGCCCAAACCGATCCAATAGGAAACGATTCCTTTACAAACTCATCGCGCCTCAATTTCCATGTCGAAAAACGTATTCATCGCCGTTGACCTCGGTGCCGGCAGCGGCCGCCTGATCGCCGCCAAAACTGATTTTTCCACCGTCGAACTCGAGGAAATCCATCGCTTCGACAACCCCGGCACGGATCTTCCCGACGGCTCCTATTGGAACCTCATCGGCCTTTACCGTGAGATCCTCGAAGGCCTGCGCATCGCCGTGGACCGCTATGGCGACCGCATCGTTTCCATCGGGCTCGACACCTGGGGCTGCGACTTCGGCCTGCTCGATGGAAAAGGTCAGTTGTTAGGCATGCCCCATCAGTATCGCGATGCCCGTCATGAGGGGATGCCTGAGACGCTTCATGAAATCCTCCCCGAGTTGGAGATCTTCGCCCACACCGGCGTCCGCACGAATTTCTACAACACTTCGCTGCATCTCCTCGCCGAACTGAAAAAGGGCAGCCCCTCGCTTCTCCACGCGGAGAAACTGCTCTTCGTGCCCGACCTCCTCGCCTACTGGCTGACGGGGCGCCCAGCGGTCGAACGCACCGTCGCCTCCACCTCACAGCTCCTCGATCCGCGCAGCGGTGACTGGGCCTGGGGCGTGATTGAGGCGCTTGGCCTGCCTTCGAAAATTTTCGGCGAAATCGTTTCGCCCGGAACCGTCCTCGGACCGATCCGCGATGAGGTTGCGAAACACATCGGCATGGCCGGCATTCCCGTCGTCGCCACCGCCTGCCATGACACCGCCGCCGCGGTCGCGGGCATCCCGATGGGGGCCGAGGACAAGCTCTGGCTCTCCTCCGGCACCTGGTCGATCATGGGCATCGAGACTCGCGAGTCCTACACCGGACCCGACGCCTACGGCATTGGCTTCTGCAATGAACTCGGCGTCGATGGCACGGTGCGCTTCCTGAAGAACATCGCCGGCCTCTGGCTGATCCAGGAGTGCAAGCGCCAGTGGTCGCTCGATGGCGAGAACCTCGACTACGCCGCCCTCGCCGAACTCGCGAAGGAGGCCGACCCCTTCACCGCCTTCATCGATCCCGATGATCCGGTCTTCTCGAGCCCCGGCGACATGCCGAACAAGATCGCCGCCTGGTGCGCGAAGACCGGCCAGACCGTTCCGAAAAAGAAAGGCTGCATCCTCCGCATCGCCCGCCAATCGCTCGCGCTGAAGTATCGCGTCACCCTCGATCATCTTCGCACCCTCACCGGTCACGATTTCAGGCGCCTCCACGCCGGCGGCGGCGGCATCCAGAACGAACTCCTCACCCAGGCCACCGCCAACGCCCTCGGCATCGAGGTCGTCGCAGGTCCGGTCGAGGCCACCTCCTGCGGCAACGTCATCACCCAGATGGTCGCCACCGGAGGCATCCCGAACTTCGAGGCCGGCCGCCAGCTGATCCGCGATTCCTTTGATTTCAAGACCTACACGCCTCAGGACAAGGATGCCTGGGACGCCGCCTACGAACGCTTCAAGAACCTCCTCCAATCATGATCGACCCCGAACGCGTCTTTGAATCCGATTTCCTCCGCGCCACCGAAAGCGCAGCCCTCGTCGTCCACCGCTGGATGGGTCGTGGAGAAAAGGAACTGGCCGACGAGGCCGCCTGCGATGCCATCCGCGGCATGTTCGATCTGATGGACATGCGCGGCGAGGTTGTGATCGGTGAGGGCATCAAGGACGAGGCTCCGGGGATATTCAAAGGCGAGAAGGTCGGCACCTGGGCCGAGGGCTCGCCGCAGTTCCACATCGCGCTCGATCCGGTCGATGGCACCACCAATGTCTCCAAGGGCATGGCGAACTCCGTCTCGTGCATCGCCGCCGCCATCCCGGCCGAGGGCGTGACGAACGCCCTCGAGGACATCCCCGCGTTCTATCTGGAGAAGCTCGCCTATCCTGAAGCTGTTAGAAAAGCCTTCATGGCCGATCCCTCCCTTCCGATCAGCGTGGAGGCCCCCACCGAGGAGGTCATCAAGATCACGGCGAAGATCCTGAAAAAGGACGTGCGCGACATCGTCGTCATGATCCTCGATCGCCCGCGCAACCAACCCTACATCGACGCCGTCCGCCGCATCGGCGCGAAGCTGCGGATGATTTCCGATGGCGACATTGCCGCTGCCATCGCTCCCGCCCTGCCGGACAGCAACGTTGATCTCTACGTCGGCATCGGCGGTTCTCCGGAAGGCGTGCTCTCCGCCGCCGGCCTGCGCTGCCTCGGTGGCGGACTTCAGGCAAAGATCTGGACACGCGATTCCCTCGAACGCCGCGCCCTCATCGCCGAAGGCCACGAGGCCTTGCTGAACCGCGTCTATCTCTCCAAGGATCTCGCCAAGGGCGAAAGCATCATCTTCTGCGCCACCGGCATCTCCGACAGCCCCCTGCTCCGCGGTGTCGAAGTCAGCGGCAGCATCGCCCGCACCCACTCGGTGCTCATGCGCGTGAAAAGCCGCACCGTCCGCTCCATCAAGGCCTCCCACGACCTCTCTAAAAAGACCTTCAACCTCCGCTCCAAAGGCGGCGAGACCTTGTTGTCGGATTGAGGGAGGCTGCACGCCTCCATCTTTTCGCGCACCTGATGAATGCGTCTGAAGCGTTCCGGGACCGACTGATTCTCGAGATGGATCGTGAATTTCTTGGTTGGTATCTCAGGAGTTAAGCCAAGGGAGTTTCAAATCAATACTGAAACTTCGCCCAATGTTCGATGTTCAATCTCCAAACAGATTCCCGATTCCCCCAAGCACCGAGCCCTCGCCTTTTCCAGAGGGATACATGCTGGTGATGCGCTGGGCGAGGCGTGAGAACGGCATGCTCTGGAGCCAGACGGTGCCGTGACCCTGGAGGGTGGCGAGGAAAAGTCCTTCGCCGCCGAAGACCATCGACTTGAGGTTTCCTGCGCGCTGGATGTCATACTGCACTCCCTTGGTGAAGGCCACCAGACAGCCGGTATCGACGAAGAGTTTCTCCCCCTTCAGCTCCTTGCGGATGACCGTGCCGCCGGCGTGGACGAAGGCCATTCCATCGCCCTGGAGACGCTGAAGAATGAAGCCTTCGCCGCCGAACAATCCGCTGCCGAGCTTCTTGTTGAACGCGATCCCGACCTGGGTCCCGAGCGCCGCGCAGAGGAAGGCGTCCTTTTCGCAGAGCAGCTCACCATTGACCGAGGAAAGATCGATCGGAACCACCGTGCCCGGATACGGCGCTGCGAAGGTGACGTGCTTTTTCCCGGAGCCGCGGTTGGTGAAATGGGTCATGAACAGCGACTCACCTGTTAGAGCGCGTTTGCCGACGGCCATGAGTTTGCCCATGAAGCCGGTGTCGGGCGCGGAGCCGTCGCCCATCTTGGTCTCAAACTGGATTCCATCCTCCATGTAGTTCATCGCCCCGGCTTCCGCAATGACGGTCTCGCCCGGATCGAGCTCGATCTCCACCATCTGGATCGATTCTCCGTGGATCTGGTAATCGACCTCATGCGAGCGCCTTGAAATCGGTGGCGGTCCACCTGAGGGCAGTGGGGGAGGGGTCGCAGCGGCCTTGAAGAAATCCGGCAGAACCTTTCCGGCAGGCTCCCATCCGGCCATGCCGTCCGTCCACACGATGGTGTCGGCGGAAATCGTTCCGCCTGCGATCAGTTCGGGGAGGTTTTCATCGGAAGTGGTGGCGGTGCTGCCGGAAGCGGAGTGGTAGTGCCAGGTTTTCATGAGGCCGGCAGACTAGCAATCCGAGGGATCGAGGCAAGTCGGAGCGCGGCTGGATTTTCCACTTGGACGGGTCGCCGTCGCCGATTCGCAGGAAGTGATGATTCAGATGGCCGGAGCCAGGGAAAGCTGCTGGGATGTCGAGCCTCAGACATGAAAAGCCCTGTTCGATTCATCATGCCCCTGCTGCTCGCAATCGGTGCGCTGCCGGCAGCCGCCGAGCAATCCAAGCCTGTAAAGCCCCCCAACATCCTCTTCATCATCGCCGATCAATGGCGAGCCCAGGCCTTCGGCTTCTCAGGCGATCCGAACGTGAAGACGCCGCACCTCGATCGATTGGAGAAACAGAGCGTCAACTTCACCCAGGCCGTCGCGGGCATGCCGGTCTGCTCGCCCACCCGAGCCACCCTTCTCACCGGCCAGCGTCCCCAAACCCACGGCATTTTCTTGAATGACGTGCCGCTGAACCCGAACGCGGTCACCTTGCCGAAGGAACTCAAGGCCAGTGGCTATGACACCGGCTGCATCGGCAAGTGGCACATTGATGGTCATGGCCGCAGCAGCTATATTCCGCCCGAACGCCGTCAGGGATTCGACTACTGGAAAGTCCTCGAATGCACCCACGACTACAACAAGTCGCCCTACTACGCGGACGGACCGGAGAAGCTGATGTGGGACGGCTACGACGCCATTGCGCAGACACGCGACGCTCAGGACTACCTCAAAGGCCACGCCAAATCGGAAAAGCCGTTCCTATTGTGGCTCGCGTGGGGACCGCCGCACAATCCCTACGAAACCGCTCCAGCCAAATACCGGGCGATGTATCCGCCGGACAAGATCGTGCTCCGCGACAATGTGCCGGAAGCGGATCGGGCCGCCGCCCGCAAGGATCTTGCCGGCTACTATGCGCACTGCGCGGCGCTGGATGACTGCATGGGGGAACTGATTGCCACCCTCAAGGAAACCGGGCTCGATCAGAACACGATCGTCGTCTTCACCTCCGACCATGGCGACATGATCGAATCGCAGGGCCAGAAGCGGAAGCAGCGGCCCTGGGAGGAATCCGCCCGCGTGCCGATGTTGTTCCGCTTTCCTTCGACGCTTGGCATCAAGGCGCGTCGTGTGGAGGGAACGATCAACAGCGAAGATCTCATGCCCACCCTTCTTGGGCTCTGCGGCAAGCCGATCCCGAAGACGGTGGAGGGCTTTGATTTCACCGGCTATCTGCGCGGCGGGGCTGACCCATCCGAGGGGGCGACGATCATCCGCTGCACGACACCCTTCGGGGAATACACCCGCGCCCAGGGCGGCCGTGAGTATCGGGAGGTGCGCAGTGCGCGCTACACCTACGTGCGGGATTTGAACGGGCCATGGCTGCTTTACGACAACGATAAGGATCCGCTTCAGCTCGTGAATCTCGTCAACAAGCCCGAGCACGCGAAGCTCCAGGCCGAGCAGGAGGCCCTGCTCAAGCGCAAGCTTGCCGCCCAGCACGATGACTTCCTTCCTGGTCCGGATTACATCGCGAAGTGGGGCTACAAGGTGGATGCCACTGGAACGGTCCGACACAAGAACTAGCGGACAATGATCGCTGAAGTCTTACGCCCAATCGATCTGCTCGAACATGGCGCGCAGCTTCGCTTCCTTTCCCGGATGAATGAAGCCCACCCACGCCAGCTTGCCTCTCAGGTGAGAGGCGAACTCCGGGTGGTTCTCGCGGTTCTGTGAAGCAGGACCGTGGCGGACGCAGTTGGTCAGGATCGCCTTGAGTCGATCAAACTCGCGGCGATCGATGTTCGGCTTCTCGTTCAAGACAAGGCCGGCCGCGTGCTGTTTTTGACCTTGTCGGAGCATGCGGGTCTTGTGGTGATTCGGACGAAACCCTTCCTCGAGAAGGATCGCTCCCACCGTCACCTCGAAACGTCGAGCTTCCCGCGCAAAACCGGTGCCGCCGGAGAAAAGAAGATCGTCGGCATATCTCGTGTAATCCGCTCCCACGGCTTTCGCCAGACCCGCGAGGCGACAGTCGAGAGGGAAGGCGCTGAGATTGGCCAAGGCCGGAGACGTCGGAGCACCCTGCGGCAGATGCGGAGTCGCGAGTCGGCGGCGTTCAGGCCAGGCGAGCTCTTTTTCATCCAGAACCGACGCAGGAGCGGCGTGGGTGGTCAGCCGGGTCAACGCCCGCGCGACGGACTCGGGATACCCTGCTGTTAGAAAAATCGACATCACCCTCGCGGTGGTGATCGATGGGAAAAAGTCCTCCAGGTCAAAGCGGACCAACAACGTCTTTGCCACATGCGGCCCCACGAAATCGCGGATCGAGCATCCAGCCCGGAACCCCCGTGCCGCTTCATGCGGCGGAATGGCGTGGAGGATTTTCCGCAGCACCTGTCTCTGCGCGAACTTCAGCAGCACCTTCGGGCTTTCGATCAGGCGGAAGCGCCCGCTTCTAGGCTTCGTCCGCCAGGCATGGCGATAGTGCTCCGGAGTCCGAGAAATCAGCCAGCCGAGATCATCCGGGTGCAGCCGCAGCGTGTCGGCAAGATCTCCCAAGGTCGTGATCTCGGGAATCTTCCAAGTCCTCGGAGCCCCTGCGGCCGGGGCCATCTGCGGCGCGATTTGTCCGATGGAGATCCTGCCATGGCCAGCCGCCCAGGCCTTGACATATCCGTCGTGCGCCCGGATCCGCTCGGCGATCTGTCGCGCCGTGGGTCGAGGTGCCTGGTCGAATTCGACGATCAACTTTTCCGCCAACGACGCCAGCCAGCGGGCCTTTCTCAGATCGCCCACCAAGGGCCTGGCCCGTTCCATCAGCGCCGCGCGATCCCCCATCGGCCCTGTCGTGAGGGCCCTGGCCAGGCGACGGATGTGATGGGCTTGCGAGGACATCGGGAAAAGTGCGAATGCGGAGAAGCACCGCGCCCCAACGCGTCCTGTCCGGCGTGGGCCTTGTCACGCGGAAGCGTGATGGCGCCCTCGCCTCGTGATGCCTTGGTTTGTCGATCCCCCGGGGTAACCCCGGAGAGGCCGCATGGTTTCCATACGACCGGCTTGGAGCACGAACTTCCCCGCAATTCGCCCTGTCAGGCTGACCGGTGGGCAAGAGATCGTCAATGACCTCCTCCCAGCAGTCATTCCCCAAACGCCTCCCGGACCTCTTCTTGAGGGATCCCGGCGGAGTAGGGGTGGGAGGTGATGGCGCTGTTCCAGGTGGGGCCTCCAACCGGAGAATAGCCCATGGTGCGGAGTCGGCGCTCAAGGTCAGGCAGGTGGGCGGCCCCGAAGAAGATGGAGATGCGGCGATGGGTTCTGCCTGAGCTGAGGAGCTTGCGCAGCTCGCCCGCCACGTGCTGGTTGCGGTCCTGGAGGATGAGTTGCTTGAGGCGGGGGGAGAGTTGCTTCTCCTCGGAGTTTCCAAGACCGGAGCTGACGGTCATCAGCAGGACATGTTCGCGGAGCAGCGGGCTGGTGCTGACAAGGCCGATGACGAGGTTGGTCAGCAGGGACTTGCCGCTGAGCATGCTCTTGATCCCGGCGAACTCCTTCTTCGCATCGGCTGCGGCGGTTCCCTTCACGCCACCCTGGGCGATTTCCTGATCGAGAAGGGCCACCATTTCCTCGAGGGAAAGGTCACAGCGGCGGAAGCTTTTCCGGCCATAGTCGATGCCGGAGTTCTGGACCACGAGCCCTAGGCTGTCGGCCAGGCGCTTGTAGGCTCCCTTGTTTTCCCCACCGGTCGGAGTTCCGTCCGACTTGCGGGCAGTGACGCCTTCGAAGAGGACCAGATCCGACTGATCGAGACGTTGCTGGAGCCGCTGGTAGTAGTCGGCCTGGGCGATGTGGATGGCTCCGACGAGGTCGATGTCCGGAGCCCCTGTCTTCCGGAACAGCCGGCTGCCGGTCTGGGTGGTGAAGGAGTCTGGCGCGGTCTGGATGATGCGGGCATAGCCACGGGCCTGGGAATGCTCGCCGATCACGCGGGGCAGCTTTGAAACCGATGGCGGCTCGACAGGGGCGACCCCGCAGGCCACAAGCAGCAAGGTGGAGGCAAATGCCGACAGGATGCGGGCAAGGGTGGACAGACCTGCAAAGCGGCGGAAGGAACCTTTCACGGGCGGAAATCGGATCAGATCCCGAGGAGGTTACAATCGTAATTCAGCCCTATCTCTGAATCTTCTTAAAACAGATACGCCGAGGCCGTTCCCGTCTTCAGCTCCATCAGGTGAAACTCGCCGAGGGAATCCCGACCATTCTCCACGATCATCCAGCCTTCCTTCAGGTAAAAGGCGCGGGCCGGCTTGTTGCGGATGAGGCATTTCAGGCGGGCCTTGCCGCTCTTGCAGTGGCGGAGGGCGCGGGCAAGGAGCAGCGAGCCGACTCCCTGGCGCTGGTAGTCACGATGGACGTAGAGATGATGGATGAAGTCATCGAGCTCCCAGACCGAGACAAAGCCGACGATCTTTCCCCGATCACAGGCGACATCCACGATCTCGCCCTTGGTCTCGCGACTGTAATCCTCCTCTTGGAATATCGCCGGATCACACCAGGTGAAGGTTTCCCGCCTCGATTCGGTGTAGAGCAGGGAAAGGTCCTTCTCGTCGGAAGGCAGGGCGGAGCGCAGGGTGATGATCACGAAAGGTGTCGGTGCCCGATTCTGGTCAACGGAACGCGGACCACGCGGGGAGCGGACCGTAGGGCCGACCTTCGTGGGGAAAAGAACAATCCGACCCGGTGGGAAAAATGGTCGTCTCAGAGAACGGGAACGCCGCGCTCCAGAATCTCGACCTCATAGAGATCGGGATCGGTCACGAAGGCCATTTTCCGACCGCCGGTGGAGAATTTCTCGCGCCAGTTGGATGGCCAGATCTCGATGCCGGATTTCTCGACCTTGTCGCAATACCCGATGATGTCCGGGACGCCCAGACAGGTGTGCATCAGGTCTTCCGGGCAGGTGGCGGTGTAGTCCGGCGAGTGGCAGAGTTCGAGAAAGACGTCGTTTCCTGGAAGCTCCAGGAAGGCGAGCTTGTTGCCTTCCGGCGAGTCCTTGCGGTCGCCGAGGGTGTAGCCGAGCTTTTCGTAGAAGGCGATGGAGGCATCGAGGTCCTTGACGCGGATGCGGGTGTGGAGGAAGCGGATCATCGGCGTGATGTTGGCCGGAAACGGTTCGTTTGCCAACCCACTGCGCGGGGATTCTCATTTTCCCGGCATTTGATGATCATTCATGGCGTCCGGTCGCAAAGGGTGGTAGCCTGCGGACGCTATGAAAACGATCATTGTCGCCCTCGATTACTCGGAATCGACTCCCGTGGTGCTCAATGCCGGGGTCGAAATGGCGAAGGCCTTCGGGGCCACGTTGCACCTGCTTCATGTGCTGGAGGCGGAGCCTGCCTACACGGCCTATGGCTTCACCCCGGATGAGTTTCCGGCCATCCACCTTTTCCAGGAGGAAGCAAGAAAGCGGGCTGCCGCGAAGCTGGACGAGGTTCTGGCGACCGTGCCGAGCGAGATCACCGACGTCCGAACGAAGCTGGTCGATGGAGCTCCTCTCTACGCGATCCTCGATTACGCCAAGGAAGTGACTGCGGATCTGGTGGTTCTGGGCTCGCACGGACACGGTGTGGTGGCCTCGATCCTCCTCGGCAGCGTGGCCGAGGGTCTCGTCCGCAAGGCTGAGCTGCCGACACTGGTGATACCGGTCCGGAAAGGCCGATTGGTCTAAGCCTTGCGGGTCAGGGATTCGACCGCTAGGGATGCCCCATGGCGCAACGCTCCTTCAGCTTCCTGCTCGCCCGACGGTATCTCAATCCGCGCCGGGCGGTCATGTCCTCGTTCACCCTGATCTCGCTGATCGGTGTGTTGCTGGGTGTGCTGGTGCTGGTGGTGGTGATGTCGGTGATGGCCGGGATGGAACGCAGCGTGAAGGAACGTGTGCTTGGGTTCAGCCCCCACATCCTGATGAGCTACCATCCCGATGGCGGGCAGTCGGAGCCGCTGGAGGGTTGGCGGGAACCGGCGAAGAAATTCGCCTCGGTGCCGGGCGTGAAATCAGCCACTCCGTTCGTGGCGGAAAGCGTCATCCTGGACTTCGAGGATGGCATGAAGCCAACCATGTCGTTGTTTTACGGCATCGATACGAGCGACCCGATCCAGGTCGAGACAATCGGCAAGATGCTCGATGTCGACCGTTTCCCCGGATCCTCGGCGGACATGGGGCTGGATGACCGGGTGGTGATTTCCTCGGCGCTGGCGGAGCTCTACCAACTCGAGGTCGGCAGCACGATGTTGCTCTACCCGACGAAGAACCTCGGGGAAATGATGACCGCCTACAAAAGCACTGACAATCCACCGGTGCGGGAGGCCTTCAAGGATCCGTGGACGAAAGCGAACGAGCTGCTCGCGAAGGGCTGGAAACAGGAAGGAGCCAAGGAGGTCCTCTCGCTGTCCACGATCCAGGAGAGCGGCGAATGTTTCAGCAGCATCCTGGGACAGCGGATCCGGCAGCAGGAGCGCGACCTGATCGAGGCGATCCTCAAGAACCTCGAAAGCGGGCAGGTGGATGAAGCGGCGGGCGTCAGCCGGTTCGAGCCGAACGCCCGCAAGGGCATCGACGGCTGGCTGGAGGACCTCTCGAAGACCGACGCCGAAACGATGAACAACGAGATCATGAAGAACCTGAAGAGCGTGGTGCTGCCGAAGGAGGCGACCGTGATCGGGGTCTATCAGTCATCCCAGATGCTCAACACGCCGGACATTTTCATGCCGATGGGGCTGGCCCAGACGCTTGCAGGCCTGGACGACAAGGTGCAGGCGATCGCGCTGCGCCTCGATGATCCCTACCAAGCGGATCAGGTCGCTCAGGCCGTGCTCGAGGCGGGAGGGCCGGATTGGGCGAAGATGACGTGGATGGAGCAGGAGCAGATCGCGAGGTTCTTCAACCTGATCAGCCAGCAGCGTGTGATGATGTATTTCGCACTGTCATTCATCGTGCTGGTGTCCGCGTTCTCGATGATGGCGGTGATGTTCACGGTGACGATCCAGAAGAAACGTGAGATCGGCGTCATGAAGGCGCTGGGCGCGGCACCGGGACAGATCGTGCGGGTGTTCCTTTATCAGGGGATGATCCTCGGGTTGCTGGGGGCCGTGCTGGGCGTGGGGCTCGGGCGGCTGGTGATCCACTACCGGGGCGGCGTGCAGGCGGTCCTTCGCGGCCTTGGGTTTGATCCGTTCTCGGCAACGTTTACCGGATTCTCGGTGATTCCCGCCCACAACAATCCGGTCGAACAGGCGTTGATTGCTTTCTTCGCATTTGTGCTTTGTTCCCTTGCCGCCCTGGTCCCCGCCGCATTCGCTGCCCGCAGCGATGCCGCCAAATCCCTCCGCAACCTCTAGACCCTTCCGATGGATTTCTGGCTCATCCGCAACGGCGAAAAAGCCGGCCCGCTTCCCGACTACGAGATTCGTAGTAAAATTGAGGCTGGTGACCTCGGTCCCGACGACCCGGTCTGGTCGGAAGGCATGCCCGAGTGGCGGCCGCTAAGGACGGTTGCCCTGTTTTCAGAGTTCTTCGAGCGCCCGGAAGTGCGCGCGGACTCCGGGCCACGATCGTATCCGCTGCCGCCGCCCCTGCCTGAGAAGCCAGCGGTTTACCGGAGGTTCTGGGCGCGTTGGTTTGACCTGATCGGCTATGGCTCTCTCTGGTGGCTGGGGATGTGGGCGGCGGGCAATGACCTCAAGGCCCTGCTCACAAGCCCTTGGCTGCTGATGTTTCATTGGATTCCGTGGTTCCTGATCGAAACGATGATGATCCATCACTTCGGCACCACTCCAGGCAAGGCTTTGCTCAATCTTTCCGTCATGAATGCGGACGGCAGCCGCTTGTCCTATGGCCAGAGCCTGACGCGTTCGTTCCGGGTGCTGTTCGCTGGAATTGGATTTGGATTGAGCCTGATCTCGCCCATCTGCCAGTTGGTGAGTTGGTTAATCGTCAGGCGGATCGGAGCCACCCTGTGGGACCGGGCGGGTGGTCATCGGGTGAACGCCGGGCCACTCAATCCGCTGAAGATCTCGGTTCTGGTGATCGGTCTGTTCATCGCGATCGAGGTGCATGGCGGTTTGGTGGTCCCAATCAAGGTTGAACTGCTCTCCAAGGATCACCCTTGGCTGAAGGAGGCCTACGAGAAGTCGAAGCGCTGAACCCGCGCTGGGGTGATTTCAACGCTTTGGATCAGTCAGCAAATGAGGAGGTTCTCAGGGGAAGCAAGGTGACGGCGCCGGAAAGGGTGGATGTGGCTGACCAGGCGCTTGGGTCGAAGCGGCCTCTCCGGAAATGATTCATGGCAATGCCCGCAGCTTGCCTGATCATTCGTCCAGCAGGCTATTGGCCATTCAACCTCAATCCGGTGATGATTCCTGGGGATCAGGGCTTGCACCCAGTCCGGTGGCTGGATAAATCCACGGTCATGGATCATCACGTTTATTTCTGGCTGAAGGACGAGCACAAGAACGCCGCCGACCGCAAGGCCTTCGAAGGCGGGCTCGCGGCCTTGTTGGAACTTCCGGGAATCGTCAGCGGTTTCTGGGGCACGCCCGCACCCGTGATGCCGCGTCCGGTGATCGATCAATCCTGGGACTACGCGATTTCAATGAAGTTTGAGTCGATCGAGGCCCAAGACGCTTACCAGGTCGATCCGGATCACAACGTCTTCATCGACACCTTCAAGGAAACCTGGGCCAAGGTCCTGGTGATGGACGTGCAGCCGCACTGAAATCCCTTGGTCTGTTGGTTTCGCCCGATCAGGGATGGAACGGCAGGATCATGGTCCAGCAGAGGATGCTGAGGAGAATCCTGCGCCGGAGGAGGTCGCTGAGATGGCAGCCTCTGCGATTCAACAGGAAATGGGCCTCCTATCGAGGTGGACAGGGATTGCTCAGGCAGCCTCAAGGACGAGAATGTGAACAACTTGGGAAAACCCTCCCACCCTGTTTGGTGGTTCCACGATCGCCGGGAGGCGTTACGTTCTGAAACCAAAGGGCTTGCTTTGGCTGAGAGTTGCTTTGGAAATTAAATTTCCAACACTTGTTCACCGGAGAGATCATGCATTTGCCGTTTCGATGGCATGTAACCCGTTAGGGGTGAGTGAATTGCGATGTTACAAAACCGTTGCTGTCATTTCCTCACAAGTTGTTCACAACAAATTCCTGCTCGGTGGAAGTCGGATTGCTTGATGATGGATTGCCTGTAAGGTCGGGCATTCCACACGATGCCTGACAAATCTCTTCGGATTTCCGGTGTGAATAACTTGTGCGGAATCGTCAATGGATGGGTTTCATCGGAGCGAGATGGACGACGAACTTCCGTTGAAAAATCGGGCAATTCCACCAAGAAGGTTCGAGAGGATTCTCACCACGAGAACGAAGGCCCCGACCACGATTCCGACAGTCAGGACAAGAAACACCACGATGGCTGCGAGCAGGACCCAGAG
>JAIXVN010000415.1 GCA_027483005.1 Verrucomicrobiaceae bacterium | reverse complement strand
GGGCGCGGTGCCGGATGAGTTCCTCGATTTCCACTCGGACACGCCCGGCAGTGTCTGGTATTTGCGCGGCAAGGTGGTCGTCCCTGCGGGCGGTGAGCATGTGTTGGTGACCGGTGCGCGTTGTGTCTATCAGGTTTGGGTCAATGGCATCTCGGTGGTCAGACAGGACAAGAGCCTGCCCCCGGGTTTGTATGCTCCGTGGAGCATTCCCCACTATGAATGCGAGGTCCGCGAGACCCGCGTCCAGCTCCAGCCCGGAATCAACGAGCTGCTCATCAAACTGGTCCAACCCGCCGGCCAGCGCACCCGTGCGTTTGTTGCCTTCGATCCGCCACCGTCTGATCCCGAGGCACTCGCCCTGCGATGGTTCTCGGATCCCGCAGTGCCGCGCCCCTGCCTGCTTGCTCCCGTGGGACGCCGGGCAATTCGCTTCCGCTTTCCCAGTCCGCCCGGAGCGAGGGAAATCACCTTCGTCGCGCGTGGTCGCGCCCGCGCCTGGGCCGATGGAAACGAGGTCAAGCTCGCGTCCATCGAGTCGCTACCTGGTGGATGCTGCCGCTACCGGGGCATCATCGAATCTCCATCGTCGGCCTCGGTCGTCATCGCGCTTCGTGTCGAGGCTCCCGCCGATTCCCATGCGGGCGACGCCCTGCCGGAGCCCGTGCGTTATGTCTGCGGCCCTGCCCGGATCATGCTGGGAGATTGGTGTGTGCAGGGTCTGGCGACCTATTCGGGTGCGGTCTGTTACTCGCGCAAATTTGAAATCACCGATGTGACCTCACCCGTCTCGCTCGATCTGGGCAAGGTCAACGCCACGGCGGAGGTGAAGGTCAACGGCCAAAGCGCCGCCACGCTCATCGCGCCACCGTGGACCTGTGATCTCACGCCCTTCCTTCGTCCCGGCGACAACGAGTTGGCCATCACCGTCGCGAACACGCTGGCCAACCACTACAGCGTCGGCATCCCCACGCCCTACGCGTTTCCCCACCAAACGCCGTCCGGTCTCTTCGGTCCGGTCACACTGATCACAGATTCATGAAACGCCTCCTCGCCGCGCTGCTCGCCTCATGGCTGTGCTCCTCCGCCATCCACGCGGCCGGAGTCCCGCCGGAATTCCTGAAATCCAAGTATGGCTTCTTCGTCCATTATGTCTGGGCCGGAGCCGGTGGCGGACTCACCATCGACCGCAACGGCGGGCGGCCGGGGAGTTTCAACGCCTTCGCCGATGCCTTCGATGTGCAGGGCTTCGCCAACGACATGGCCGCGTGGCAGGTGGAGTATGTGCTGTTCACCGCCTGGCACGCCAACATCAACCCGCTCTTTCCCAGTGAAACGATGCGCAAGTGGGGGATGCCGGATCATGCGTGCAGGCGCGACCTGTTAGGCGAGGTGATCAAGGCGCTCAAGGCGAAGGGCATTCCCGTGGTGCTCTACACCCATCCCCGCGACGGGCATGACCTCCATGGCGAGGAGCGCGTGAAGACCGGTTGGGGCGAGGGCGGCAGGGGAGGGGATCCGGACTGGAGCCGGTTCGACTACCGGAAATGGAATGATTTCACCAATGACCTCTACGCCGAACTCGTGACCCGCTACGGCAAGGACATCACTGGATTGTTCCTCGATGAAGGCAGCTCGGCCGGTGACAGCCATCGTGTCGTCGATTACCCGCGCCTTCGGGAAATCATCAAGTCGCGCGCGCCCCATCTCGTTCTCCAACAGAACGACTATGGCAGCGTGTACTCCTGCGACGTGGGCGTGAAGGAATACCACCACTGGCAGCAGTTTGAGAACCGCGATGGAGGTGCGTGGCCCGCGTGGGACATCCCGGTGGCCTCGGTCTTCGCCACCACCTGGTGGGCCGCCAAGCCCGCAACGGAGGCCAGCACGGTGACCTTTTCCGCCGAGGACATGTTCCGCTACACCGTGCTGCAAGCCGGCGCGAACACGCAGGGCGGCGGCATGCAGTGGGCGGCCGGACCCTACGCCGGCGGCGGATGGGAACCCGGCGTGGTGGAAACCATGACGAAGTTTGCGGGCTACCTGAAACCGATCAGCGTTTCGATCAAAGGCACCGTCGCCAGCAAGGCCTTCCCCACGCAGAAGGGAGCTGCCTTGAAGAACATCGGCTGGGGTGTCCGTGCGGTCGATTGGGGCGTCGCCACCGATTCGCCGGACGGCTCGGTCACCTATCTCCACATCCTCAACCCGCCCGCCGGTCCGACCGTCCGCATCGGCGTGCCTGCCAATGGCGTCCGCTTCGGAAAAGCCTCGCTTCTCACAAGCGGCCGGCCGGTGAAGCTCGACTCCGACAAGGCCGGCTACCTCGTCACCCTGCCGGACGGCGCCACCTGGGACGGGCTCGACACCGTCATCCGCCTCGATGCCCGCTGAAGGCATTCAACTCATTTCTGAATCATGAAGTCATCGATCTTTCTAACAAGTCTGTTGCTCGCCTCCTCCAGCCTGCATGCTGAAACCAACGGTTCCACCGAGTTTCTGAAAACCAAGTATGGACTGTTCGTCCACTATGTCTGGGGTGGCGATCAGAAGAAGTCCCTGACGGTCGGCCGCGATGGCAAACCGCTGGCCACCTTCGATGAGTTTGCGAACGCCTTCGATGCCCCCGGCTTCGCCCGCGATCTCGAAAAGTGGGGCGTCGAATACGTCATCCTCACCGCGTGGCACTACAACATCAACCCGCTCTTCCCCAGCGCGACGATGAAGAAGTGGGGCCTGGAAAACCATAGCTGCAAGCGCGATGTCCTCCGCGACGTGATCACCGTGTGCAAGGCCAAGGGCATCAAGGTCATGTTCTACACCCATCCCCGCGACGGCCACGACCTTTCGCCCGAGGACCAGGCCAGGACCGGTTGGGGGGGCGCCAACGGTGTTGATCCCGACTGGGCGAGGTTCGACCGCAGGAAATGGAACGATTTCACCAATGAACTCTATCAGGAACTCGTCACCCGCTATGGGGCTGACATCATCGGTATTTACTCCGATGAAGGCAGCGCTGCGGGGGACAGTTATCGCGTGGTCGATTACCCGCGCCTTCGCCGGACAGTGAAGACGCTTCAGCCGGACCTCCAGATGCGCCAGAACTGGTATGGCACGACCTACTCGCTCGATGGAGGATGCAAGGAGTATTCCTACTGGGGGGAGTTCGCCGACCGCAACGCCAACGCCTGGCCCACCTGGCGCATGTCCGTCGGCACAGTGATGTCGTCCAACTGGTATGCCACCAAGCCGGCCGGAGAAAATGTCGTCTCGTTCCAACCGGAAGGCATGTTCCGCTACACGGTCATGCAGGCCGGAGCGAACACCGAAGGCGGCGGCGTCATCTGGGCCGCCGGAAACTACGCGGGCGGTGGCTGGGAGACTGGAGTCGGGGAGACGATGGACCGGATCGCCTCACTGGTGAAACCCATCGCGCCCTCGCTCAAGAACGTCTATCCCAGCGTTTCCTATCCCACTCCCGGGGGCTTCAAGCTTCCTGATCTGAACTGGGGTGTCGCCACCCGCGCCACCGACGACTCGGTGGAATACCTCCATGTGCTCAATCCACCCACGGATGGTTCGCTCGTTCTGACACTTCCGGCGCCGGCGGATGGCGCAAAGTTTGAGAAAGCGATCCTGTTGGCCGACAAGAAGCCGGTGGCGATGAAGCAGGATGAGTCCGGTCTCCAACTCAAGCTGCCCGAGGGAGGGTCCTGGGACAAGCTCGACACGGTGATCGCACTCAAGCTTGCCAGCGATTCGCCGCCGAGGAACCTCGCTCTCTGGAAAGCCTTCCGCGGTTCCTCGTATCCCGATCCCGTCTCAAAGGCGGCCTCGGCCTATGCGTTTTACGCAGTGGACGATGATCCCTCGACGGCATGGTCGTCCCGCCCGGACGGTGTGACGGAGGGCAACGAACCCGTTCCGTCCGACAGCAAGCCTTCGTGCCAGATCGATCTCGGAAAGTCCGCCAGACTCACCCGCATCGAAGTCCTCGGCTCGCTCGGCGAGGGTGTCGGCGTCTCCGTTTCCAGCACTTCGGACTTCAGCAAGGCCAAGCCTCTGGCGGTTTCGAAAGCATCCTGTCAACCCTCGCTTGAAATCAAGACAGCGACTTATGGCAAGGACGGGCAAGTGGCCGATGTCACCGAAGCGGTCCGCAAGGCCGTGGTTTCCGGCAGCCTCAGCCTGAAGGCCACCAACGAACTCGCCAATGGCGATCCCGCGCCGAACCAGGTGAAGGAGCTTCGCCTTGAGTTCACGCTCGATGGAAAGGACGAGGTGCGCACCGTGTCGGAAGGGGAATCCATCACTCTCGGCGAATGCAAACCGTGGATCATCGATCTGCCAGCCGGTACCACCGCCCGCTTCGTCCGTCTGGATCGCACCCAGGGAGGACCTCCACTTCAGGTGAACGAGATCCGTGCGATCGGAAAGTTCCAGTAATCTCCAGTTTCATTCTTTTAAGTTCAAATCCATGACTCAGAAACCCAAAACCTGCTCCACCGGGAGCATGCTCACCTACTCGCTCGGCGAGTGCGCGAACTCACTCGTGATGAACGGCATTTTCGGCTTCGCCATGCTGTTCTACACCAAGTCCCTTGGCCTCGATCCCACCTGGGCCGGGCTGGCGATGTCCCTTTCCGTATTCTGGGAGGCGGTCACCGAGCCGGTGATGGGCCACATCAGCGACAACACCCGAAGCCAATGGGGCAGACGCCATCCCTACATGCTCCTCGGCGGCTTGCTGATGGCGCTCTGCTCCTACCTGATCTGGACGGTGCCCGGATTCAGCCGTGGCAGCCAGATGGGGATCTTCTGGTATCTCGTCGCGATGAACCTGCTGCTGCGCACGGGACTGACGATGTTCTTCATCCCCTACATGGCGCTCGGCTTCGAGATGTGCACGGACTATCAGGGCCGCTCCCGCCTCCAGGGCATCCGCCAGGTCTTCAACATGGCCGCCAACTTCGCCGGGCCCGCCATGGCCTGGGTGTTCTTCTTCGGCGGAAAGGGCAACGAACAGGCCACCACGGTCGAGACGAACTACCATCACATGGGCGGCACCTTCGCCATCGCCACCGCGGTCTTCGTGGTGCTCGTGTGTGTCTTCACCTTCCGCTGGCGTGAGGACACCAGCCATGCTCCGCGAGCTTCGGATCAGGGATGGTTCAGGGAGTTTTTCCATGAAATGAAGACCATCCTCGCCGATTCGAATCCGCGATGGGTGTTCGCCTTCATCTTCATCGTCTGCGCCGGCATGGTCATCGTGAGCTCGCTGCAGATGTTCGTGTACGACGACTTCATGAAATTCCCCGCCTGGCAGAAATCCATCGCCCACGGCAGCACGATGATCGGCATGGCGCTGGGGGCGCTGGTCTCGATGGGTCTCACCAAGCGCTTCGACAAGAAGGGCGCGGTGCTCATCGGCGGCGTCATCAGCATCGTCGGGAACCTCATGCTCGCCGTGCTGTTTCTAACAGGTCTGGTGAAGCCGGACGCCACTCTCACTGTCGGAGGAACCACGCTGCCGCTCGCCTTGATCCTGTTCGTGCTTTTCCATGCCTCCTACTGGTTCGGAAACGGCATCATGCTGCCCGTTTCCACCGCGATGATGGCGGATGTGAGCGAGGTGCGCCGACTGAAGACCGGCGAGGTCAAGGACGGCGGTTACTCGTCGGTCTTCAGCCTCGCCATGCGGATGGCGATCTCGTTCAGCCTCATTGTGGCGGGCTGGTGCCTCAGTGGCATCGGCTATCAGGTTCCGAAGGATGGCAAGGTTGTCACCCAGACACCGCAGGCGATCTGGAACCTCGGCCTGGTCACCTTCGTCATCGGCGCGGCGATCTGCCTCGTTTCGCTGCTCGCCATCCGCCTCTATCCGATCACCCGGGAGCGCCTTGAGCAGATGAGGGATCGGACGTCCTGAGTTCAGACAACCCTTCAGCTCTTGGTGGAGGACCTGAAATCCCTCCGGTAGCGCGAGGGTGGCGTGCCGTTGAGTTTCTGGAAGAAGCGGCTGAAGTAGTATTCGTCGCTGAACCTCAGTTTCTCAGCGATCTCCTTCATGTGGAGATTGGTGTTGATGACCTGTTGCAGGGCCTCCTGATTGAGCCGTCTCATCAGGTATTCCTTCGGGCTCAGTCCGATGCTCCGCTTGAAGGCGATGGAAAACGCGTCCTGCGTGGTCCGGTAAACCTCGGCCAGCGACGCGATGCGCAGGTCGGCCCCCAGGTTGGATTCGATGAAGCGGAAGACCTCGGTGAACTGGGTGTGTGTCTCAAGGTGTCTCGCGATCACCTCGCCGATCTCCGGGACCGCACGGGTCGTCCAGAGCAGAAGTTGCCCGCGCAACCAAAGCAGGTCGGCGACGCCTATCGTTTGGTTCGGTGCCAGCCACTTTCGCCAGTCGGAGAGCTCACCTTCCTGAATCAGGCGTGGTTCACGGTCAGGCCAGTCAAGCAGCGGATCCACTCCCGGCAGCCACTCGCAGGAGAGTTTGAAAAACAGGATTTCGCACCACTCGCTGCACTGCCTCTCGACCGGCGTGTTGCCTGGAAGGTACCAGACCTGTCCGGGTTTAAGCTCGTAG
>JAIXVN010000081.1 GCA_027483005.1 Verrucomicrobiaceae bacterium | reverse complement strand
TTCTTCGCCTTCCTTGTGCTCCTTGTCCTTCTCGCACTTGCCGCAATGGGCGAGAGTGCCTTCCTTCTTCTTTTCTTCGCCTTCCTTGTGCTCCTTGTCCTTCTCGCACTTGCCGCAATGAGCGAGGGTGCCCTCTTCTTTCTTTTCACCCTTCTTGCACTTGTCGCAATCGCCTTCGGCAAGGGTGCCCTTTTCCTTGGCTTCTTCCTTTTCGCCCTTCTTGCACTTGTCGCAATCGGAGGCGAGGAGGACGGTGCCCTTTTCCTTGGCTTCTTCCTTCTCACCCTTCTTGCACTTGTCGCAATCGGAGGCGAAGGCGAGAGGTCCGGTGATGAAGAGGGCGCAGATGGCGCTGAGAATCAGTTTCATGGTGGTTTTGGTGGTTGGTGTGGGTGCTGTCCGGTGACGGTGTGCAATGATGAGAACACCGCCAGGCCGAATTATTCTCTGAAAATGTAAAAATACCCGTTTTTTCTTGGTCTTGGCCGAATTTTGCCAGCAATCGGCTTTTCTTTGGGGGGCTCAGCGCGGACTTTCCAGCCCATGGCAGTCGCTGAATCTCACAAGGAACTGCGGTTCACCCGCGCCGGGCAGGCCGCGGGATTCTGGATGGCGGCGGCCGCGCTGGTGATGACGGCGCTGGTGTTCGTGCTGGTGGCCCCCTATCGGGCGGAGCATGGTGAGCTTCCACATCCGGCCTGGGGCCTGATTCCGCTGGGATTGGCCGTGCTGCTGGTCCGCTTTGCGATCCGTTGCACCCGGCACGCCTACCTGATCCTCAGCCCGATCGGGGTGGAGGTGTTCCCTCTTTTTCGCCCGGAGAATGGCATGCAGTTGGTGGCCTGGGCGCAGATCGACTCCGCCGAGATCGATGCCGACAGGCTGACCCTGCACTACAACCCGGAGAAGACCGCCGGGCTGCATTTGTCGCTCGCTCCGATCGCCCAACCGCAGCGGGAGCTGCTGGCCAAGGCGATCCGTGGCCGTTTTCCGGACATCAGCGACCGGCCAGGCTGAAGAAGATGAGGAGCGCAAGAAGCACGAGTACGACGACGAGCGCCACTTTCCAAGGGCTGATCGGGAACTTGGCGGCGGTGGTTCCGGTGATGGCGTTGACGACTCCCTGCCAGGTTTTTCCCCGATACTGGTAGGCCAGCAGCCAAACCGGTGCGAGCAGGTGCTTGAAGGTTTTGTCGGAGTATTCGGGGTAGATCTGGAGCCCCCGGTAGGTGTCGCCCGGCACCTCGCGACCGCACATTTCCTCGAGGACTCCGTGCATGGCGTTGAAGCCCGCGCGGGCCGCATCGATCAGCGGGACCTGATACTGCTCGACCTGCCAGCCGGAGACGTAGGAGGTCTCGTAGGGCACGAGGTCCTTGGTGGGAAAGGGCTCGATCTTGGTCAGCAGCTCGCCGTCGAGCCCGCGTGAGCCGGAAATCAGGATGTCGTCGAAACAGGTCGAGACATGCCCGCTGGCCGGACTCCACCGGGTGCGGCGCTCCTGGCGGGAGGTGGTGCGACCTTCGGAATCCCGCTCGGTCACCGTTTCATAGTAGTAGGTGCCGCTTTCGGCGGTCCACGGGCACTCGGCCGAGGCGTCGAAGGTCCAGTAGGGCAGGTAGACGCGGTGCATTCGATCGACCAGGTTCCGCTTCTTGAGATCGCCGGGCGCGAACCATTTCGAGGCGAGGTAGCCCTTCAGCGAATGGTAGGCCTGCTCCTTGGAAATCTGCGCCGGGAGGACGGATTCCGGTCGGATGGCGGCGTCGATCTGGGTGTAGTCGAGGAGTTCCGGGGAGCCGCAGAAATCGCAGTGCTGCGCCACGGTGTCGCCGGAGCGGACCAGCACGGCGTGGCAGTTGTTGCACTGCACGCGTCGTGTCGCGGTATCCACCGTCCCGGCGCGGGCGCCGAGTTCGGCGATCGCCTGATCGAGATCGTGTTCGAGCACCGAGTCCTTCAAGGGTGGCGGGCCGATGCGATCGAAGGCATTGCCGCAGTAGGGGCAGACGAGTTGCTTTTTCGCCGGGTCCCACTCGCCCTTGCCCCCGCATTCCGGACAGACGTGGCGGCTCAACGAGCGGACGTCCGCCGTCGAGCCGCTGACCCTTGGCAGGGGCGGTGGCAAGGGCGGTACGGAAAAGGGGGTAGCGGGGGGTGTTTCCACGTCGGATCGAGAAACGGATCAATCCGCCAGGAAAGCGTCGAGGGCACTGCGGGTGATGCGGTAGCTGGAGCCGATCTTTTTGGCGTTCAGCTTGCCGGACTCGATCTCCGCCATGACGTCGGCTTCGGAAACTCCGAGGACGCGGGCGACCGAGGCCGGGTCGAGCAGATCCGGATTTGGAGAAACCGCCGCAGCACCAGGAAGCGGTGGCGGAGTTCCTGCACCAGCCGGGGCGGTCTGAGCCATGAGATCTTTCGCCATCGCGAAACCGACGGCCATTTCCGCCGCCATGCCGCCCGGGCCGGCACCGCCGCCAGCGGCCATGCCCTGGCCCATCTGGTATTTCACGAAGTCGTTGAGATTGCCGATCGCGGACATCGCGGAACGCTTGTCGATGGCCTCCTCGACTTCCGGCGGAACGGAGACGTTCTCGACCACGAAGCTGGCGACCTCGATGCCGTATTTCGTGGAAATGATCGGGTTGATCAGCGGCAGCAGCGCGTCGCCGAGATCCATGTAACGTGTCGCCACGTCGAACACCGGCACATGCGCGGAGGCCAGGGCGTCCGAGAAGGTGCTGACAATGCGCGAACGCATGGTGTCGGCGAACTCATCGACGCGGAAATCATGATCCGATCCGGCGACCTCCTTGAGGAACAGCGGCACGTTGGTGACCTTGAAGTCGTAGGTGCCATAGGCCCGAGCGCGAACGATGCCGAGATCGGCGTCGCGCAGCATGATCGGGTTCGCGGTGCCCCACTTGTTGCCGGTGAACAGGCGGGTGTTGACGAAATAAACGTCGGCCTTGAAGGGGCTCTCGAAGCCGTATTTCCAGCCCTTGAGCTTGTTGAGGACCGGGATGTTGTCGGTGACCAGCGAATGCTTGCCGGGTCCGAAGGCATCGCCGAACTGGCCGAGATAAACAAACTGCGCGGTCTGGCTTTCACGCACGATGAGCTGCGCGCCGTTCTTGATCGCCTTGTCGTCGTCCGGATAGCGCCAAGCGATGGTGTCGCGTGAATCGTCCTGCCATTCGATGATTTCGAGCAGCTCCCCCTTGATGAAATCCATGAGTCCCATGTGCGTGTCTGATTGAGATTGGCCTACAGACTCGACAAGCCCTCGCCGCGAAGCAATCGGAAACATGTGCGGGATTTGGAACGGCGGGCATCTTCCGGGTTGGACCTTCCGCGTTCCCTGTTCATCCTGCGCCCATGCGTCCGCCTTCCCTCCAGATCCAGTCCGTGGAAAACACCTTCGGCCAGAACGGCTGGCATTGCGAACTCGTCGAGGGTCGCGATGTCATCCGCGCCGTGTTCGATGCCCATCACACCCGCGTCGATCTGGTCGTGCAGGCCTACCCGGCGATCAACGCCCTCGCCATCGTGGCGGAGGGTCGGCTCGATCCCGATGACGAGCACCTGCGCCACGTCCTGGAACTTCTCGCCCGAGCCAACAAGCAGCTCACCCTCGGCGGCTTCGAGCTCGACATTGATCGCGGCCGCCTGGTTTTCCGGATCACCAATCTCTTCGAGCGTGAGAAATATGATGCCGACATCGTGGTTTCGATGGTCCACTGTGCGATCGCCGAACTGGACCGCATCACGCCTTACGCCGCGATCGTGGTCGGCACCGCAGACGATCTCCTCGACGATCTCGACCTCGAACGCCTGCTGATGCGCGAGGACGTGATTCCTCCGGTCCCCGGCGACGAAGACGATTTCTAACATCTCCATTCCTCCATGCAACGCTCCCCATTTCTCGCCCTTGTTCTTTCCTCCGGCACCGCGCTCGCCGCCACCACGGCCAGCCACCCGGGCGATCGTTGGGAGCTTGCCCTCCAATCCGGCTACACCTCGAGCATTGGCCACAACACCCCGCTCGATTACGAAATCATCCCGACGCAGCTCGTCCTGCGCAGCCCGATGATGTTCGAGTTCCACACTGGGGCGGACGGCTCCCGTTTCCTGCTGCGGAACCGCTTCGCCTTCCTCGCCGAGTCGATCGTGAACGGCCCGGAAAGCTACTACCTCGGCCTGAATGCCGCGCCTTCGATCGAGTACTGGTTCCCCAACGGAGAAACCTCGCTCTACTTCTCCATCGGCGGCGGCATCGGCCTGACTGACTCCACCCGCGTCGTCGGCGGCCAGGGCCAGGATTTCACCCTGAACTGGTTCTCCGAGTTCGGCCTCCGCCAGCGGATCGCCAAGGATCTCTCGATCATGGGCGGCGTGTATCTCCTCCATCATTCCAACGGCGGACAAACCACTCCGAATCCCGGAATCGATGCCCTCGGCGCGACCATCGGCCTGGGCTGGCAATTCTGAAACACGATTGCCCTTCGTCTGGCACGGTCGATGCACCCACGGTCGCCTCATGCCCTTGAAACCCCTCGGCCTCCTCGCGCTCGTCCAGGCGCTTTCCCTCGCGCCTCTCGCCGCCTACAGCGAGAACGGCCACCGCATCGTCGGGGCGCTCGCGGACAAGCTGATCGAGGGGAAACCCGCCGGGGCCACGGTGAAGAAGCTCCTCGGAGCAGTCACCCTGGAGCGCGCCTCCACCCTGCCGGACGAGCTTCGTGGCGAGGACAAGGGCAAGGGCAATTTCAAGCTCCCCGAGAACCCCGCCCTCGAAGCCCAGCTCCTCGCCTTCCGCGATGCCAACCCGCCCGCCGAAGTCGAGGACGAGAACCACATGCCGCCCTCGCATCACTGGTTCCACTACACCGACGTCCCCTTCCAGTCCTCCAGCTACGCCGCCTCGAAGGTCGGAAAGTCGAAGTGGGACATCGTCCAGCTCATCCCCTTCTGCGGTCGCGTCCTCGCCGGCACGGAAAAGCCCGACAACGATCGGAAGATCACCCCGGCTGTCGCGGTCGTGCTCCTCGCCCACTACATCGGGGACATTCATCAGCCCCTTCACGTCGGCGCGGCCTTTCTCGATGAAAAGGGCAAGCTCTACGATCCCAACGCCCACCCCGAGGCCAAGCCCACCCGCGGCGGAAACGACATCCATTTCGGAGCCACCAATCTCCACGCCTATTGGGACTTCGATTCAGTCGAATCCGCGCTCTCCTACCAGCGTCGCACCCAGAACAAGACCAGCGACACCCTCACCCCGCGCGATTGGGCGATCCAGCTCGCCGGAAAGGAGCCCGCCAACTGGAAGCCCGAACCCTCGTTGAAGTTTGAAAAGTGGGCCGAAAAGTGGGCCGACGAAATCCTTCCCCTCGCCGCCGAAGCCCACACTCGCTTGCGGATCCTGCCGCAGGAGGAGTTCGACAATCGCAACAGCAAGCCAGTCCTCGCCTGGACGGCCATCGAAAAGCCCCATCCCGGCACCTCCAACTACGCCATCTTCGCCTCAAAGACCGTCGAGATCGAACTCAACAAGGCCGGCTGGCGCCTCGCCGCTTTCCTTGAAACGACCACGGCCGGGAAGTGATCCGTGGTCCCAAAAAACCACGAGATTCACGGAAACGCACGGAAGCAGCTCCCCAATCATCTGATTCGTCCATCTACGGTTGAACTCCTCTTTTTGATTTTCAAGACGGCTTCACAGAGGATGAGGGAAAGCCTTGAGGGGAGCGGCCCGTCCCCTGGCCACAAGTTGCAAACTTGTGCTACCTCTTCGCGGGCGCCTCGATGATGCCTTCCTCGGTCTCCTGCTTGAGGCGGAGCTGGCCGCAGGCGGCGTCGATGTCGTGGCCTTTTTCGAGACGCAGCATGGCGGTCACACCGGCGTTTTTCAGGATGTCGCGGAAGGCGCGACACTGATGTTCCGACGGACGTTTCCACTCCAGTCCCTCGACGGTGTTGTAGGGGATCAGGTTGACCTTGGCCTTCAGGCGTCGCGCGTGCATCGCGAGGATGCGGGCCTGATCGAGGTCGTCGTTCACGCCTTCGATGAGGATGTATTCCAGCGTCAGATGCTGCTTCTTGCGGGCGTTCCAATCGTCGAGCGCGCCGAAAAGTTCATCGACGCCCCACTTCTTGTTCACCGGCATGATCTGCTGGCGGACCGCGTCGGTGGCCCCGTGCAGCGAGATCGCGAGTCGGATCTGCTGCGGATGCGCGGCGAGCTTGCGGATCTGCGGGACGAGGCCGGAGGTGGAAATGGTCAGGTGCCTCGCGCCGAGGTGCAGGCCCCAGGGCGAGGTGATGATGGCGATGGCGTCGAGCAGGTTGTCGAGGTTCGA
>JAIXVN010000325.1 GCA_027483005.1 Verrucomicrobiaceae bacterium | reverse complement strand
GGCCTATTTGTGAAAAATTTCACAAGCTCCGTAGAGGGTTTGATAATGCGTGCCTTGTGGCGGATCGCGCGGCTTCAGCGGGTGGCCCGAAGCGCCTGTTCCGCCGCCTCCCCGAAAAGGACCCGATTCCCCTCGAGTCCGACCGTGGCATGGACCCTGAAGCCGCAGCCGAGAGCCTGATCCAGAAGGTCCTCCGCAGGCAGGCATTTCCGCCCGGAGACCTCCTTCAACTGAAACGCGACCGGGCCGATCCCGTGAAAGCCCCGGTAAATGACCTCTGTGCAGGCCAGTCGGTCGCTCGTCCGGAAATCGAAGAGGAAATCGTAGAGTTTCCCCTCATGCTCCATCGCCCGACCGATCGCCCGGGCCAGATCGGACCGCTCGAGTGCCGGACGGATCACCACGCAGGCATCCACGGCCAGCGTCTCCTCCGCCGCCCGGAACCGCACGCCGTCCTTCTTGGATTCCAGAAAGCGGGTTTGTCCTCCGGAACGCGCCTCCCTTTCCCCGGGCAAGCTGACTCCCAAGGCCCGGCGTTCCTCGATGTCGCCCAGATACAAGCACGCGTGCGGCCAGAATCCCGGCAGGAAAAGATTGCTCAAGGCATCGTCGTGCCGGGTCACGCAGACGTCGCCGGGTCGGAGCGAGGCGAGCAATTCGTCCCGCAGCGCGGGCGTGAGCCGCTTGGGAGCGCCCGGTGGCTTGATTCCCGGTTGCCTCAGCTCGGCGATCGCGGATCCTCCCGCTTCGAACAGGCCGAACATCACCTGCCTCCAGGCCGAGCGTTGACGCCGTTGAAATGAGAACCAGCGATACACCAGGTGCCGCCTCACCGCCTCGCGCTTCCGTCTTTCAATCCTGCCCGCCTCCGTGGCCAGCAGCCCGACGACCGGACCAATCTCCGGATCGTCAGCCAGTTTCCGGATCCGGTCCTGATGCTCGTCATAGAACTCCGCAGCGGCGCGAATGCGTGCCAGGGACTCGGGCGAGGCCAAGGAGCGGTAGAGACCAGTGAAGGTTTTCCGTGGCAGGCCCACCCGCAGGTCCTCCTCGTCGAGCTTCTTCCAGAGAACCGGGTTCGCGACCGCCAGTTCGGTCACGAAGCTCGTCGCCCTGATCAGCACGCAGGCGGCGGCAAAGGCGGTGACGAAGGCCGGCAGTTCATCGAGCCAATCCTCCCTGACCGACTCGTCCAGAAGCATGGCAGGAATCTCCAACAAGGCCGCTCTTGCGCTCAAGTACTGGAGATACCGTAGTCTCACGGACTCATCCTCATCGGGCAGGAAATAGCCGCGCTCCGAGGCGTTCGCGATCTGTTGAAGCTCCGGTGCGATGGTGACCGCATCCGGCATCGCGCGGACAGCCGCCAGGACCGCGGAGACCGCACGGGATAATTCCTCACGGGCTTTCTCCGGCATCCATTCTTGTCTCCGCAACCGGTCATCCGGTCAATGCCGCAGAGATCTAACAACCTCTAACAGATCTCGCATTCCGCCCGGAACCCTTGCCAATGCTGGATTGTTCCGGTTGCGCAGTCCGGCAATCGGGCCGGGAGTCAAGCCGTCCGTAGGGATTTTTCGTCAGAATTTCTCTTGCCAACAATCTTCCGGGTTCGCACAACCATCCTTGCCATGAACAAAGCAGAACTTGTTGAAGCCATCCAGTCCGCCCTCGGAAAAGACGCCACCAAGCGTGCCGCTGAAGAGTCCCTTGAAGCCGTCCTTGCCGCCCTCGTGAAGGGCATCAAGGGCAAGGACAAGAAAGTCCAGATCATCGGATTCGGCACCTTCGAGGTCAAGAAGCGCGCCGCCCGTCAGGGTCGCAACCCGAAGACCGGCGAATCCATGAAGATTGCCGCCTCGAAGACGGTCGGATTCAAGGCTTCCTCCACCCTCAAGGCCGCCCTCTAAGCGGTTGGGCTCCGGTTCACCCCGGAGCCAATTGAGACCCATCAGACAAACCCCAAATGAACGACCCCGGCCCCACGGCCGGGGTCTTCTTTTGAATCCAGCTCGCGCGGTCGCGGTCAGAACCAGGGTTTACGACCCACCACGTGGCGATCAGGTTCCTCATTCGTTTTCCTAAGATCACGAATCCTTTCCACAATTCCAACGACGGAAGCCGCAAAGGAACCCTCCCAGCTGGATGATTCCCTCCTTCTGGTATCGCGAATAGAACTTGTGGACCCCAATTCCACCCAGGACGATCCCGGGAATCCCGACCACGAGCCCCTCATCGGACATCGGTGAGACCGGAGGCTGCCCCTGCCCTGGATCCGGTGGGGGAAGACGCCGGAGCCCTGGTTGATGGAGCCACATCATCTGTCGATTCATTGGACATGGGGACCCTCCTTCCCTATCGCCCCTTGAAGACACCAAGCTTTCAAGCGTCATGAAACCCCGCATCACCCTCGCCGACGCCCTTCTCGCGGACGGCTCCCCCCTCCAGCTCCAGGAGCACGATGGCCGCCACTCACTGGTCGTGCGCGGCCAGCAGATCGCCGGGCCATCCACGAAGGTCGCCGAACAAGAGTGCGCCCGACTCGCCTGTGCCCCATTCCGGCCGGTGCGCCAACCGAAGATCTGGTTTGCCGGACTTGGACTCGGTCAGGCGCTGGCCAGTGCCTCGGAGGCCTTGCTTCAGAAAAAGGGCAGCCTGATCGTCGCGGAGCCCCTCTCGGCCCTCGCTGACTGGCAGCGGAAGTTTTTTCCTGAAGGGACCTTCTGCACCGATCCCCGGGTCTCCCATGAACCGGACGTCGGGGTCAGCGGACTCGCCTCCCACGCAGGCACGCTCCACGCTGTCATCGTCCACACAGATACCGCACCCATCGGTCCGGATGGCAGATCCGTCGTCGAGAACCGCCGCTGGCTCACTGCCGCCTTCGAGGCCCTGCAGGCCGGAGGGATTCTCGCGATCACCGCTCCCCGCCAGCGGATCAACCTCACACGCACCCTCGAACGCGCCGGCTTCAGCGTCGCTGAACATCTCGTGCCCGACTCTCCCTCCGCCAGAAAGCCCCGCTTCCAGCCAATCTGGCTCGCCAGAAAAGGCAAAGCCGAGGATTGATGACGCTACTCCCCGAATTGATCCGAACCATGCGCCTGACACCTGCCTCCGCCTGTTTGCTCCCGCTCCTTTCCGGTCCCGTCTGTCTCGCGGGCGAACTCACCGTGGAAAGCAAGCCGTTCGTCATCGAGCGGACCCTTGCCACCGGTGCGCTGCCAGGCACCTGCACTCCCCTCCGCCTGGAGGCCAAGACGCTTGCCGCCTTTGAAATCAAGACCATCGCCGCTCATGGCAGCCGTGTGAAGTCGGGCGAGGTTCTGGTCTCGTTCGACACCGACGGCATCGACCGCAAGCTCGACGACAGCAAGCGTGCCATCGACTCCGCCACCCTTTCCCTCGGGCAGGCAGAGGTCGAGCTGAAGGGACTGAAGGACAGCCTGACACTCAAGTTGGACGCCACCAAACGGGCCGCCCGCAACGCCGCCGAGGACCTTGCCTACTTCAACAGCACCAGCCGCAAGATCAAGGAGCAGCGGGTTGAGGAAACCCTCAAGCGCTACCGACAGGCCCTGGAAGGCGAGCAGGAGGAACTCCGCCAATTGGAGAAGATGTACAAGGCGGACGACCTCACCGAGGAAACCGAGGAAATCATCCTCAAACGCCAGAAGGACGCCGTCGCCTCCGCCGAGTTCGCCTTTCATGCTGAACAGCTTGATCACAAGCGCAGCCTTGAGACCGAGATCCCTCGCGAGTCCGAGGAGCTGAACACGGCCGCGAAGTCCGCTGCCATGGCCCTCGCCAAGGCCGAAACCGAACTGCCCCGCCAGATCAGCCTCAAGGAAATTGAAGTCGCTTCCGCCAGAATCGCCCTGGAGCGCCAGAAGGACGACTTCGCCAAGCTCGGCGCGGATCGGAAGCTCGTCGATCCGATCAAGGCCTCGGCCGACGGGTGGTTCTACCATGGCGTGATCGAGGATGGAAAATGGTCCACCGGAGAAGCCGTCAAGGCCCTCATCCCCTCCGGCCAGGTCGCGGCGAAAAAAACTTTCGCCACCTTCATTCCGGCGGCTTCTCCACTCATCCTGACCGCCTTTGCCGACGAGGCCACCGCCGCATCCCTGCCCCAGGGATGCTCCGGATTCGCCCTTGCTCCGGGCCGCGAGGACCTGGTGATCCCCGCCAAGGTCGAGAAAATCTCGCCGACACCCGGAACCGACGGCCGCTATCGGATTGACCTCGCCGCCACCTGGCCGGCCAACGCCGCCCCTGTTCCGGGGTCAAACGCCCAAGTACGATTGATCTCGTACGAAAGCCCCAACGCCCTCGCCGTGCCAGCCGCAGCCCTGCATGCCACCAAGGATGGCTGGACGCTCACCGTCAAGCTGGCCGATGGAAAAACCGGACCAAGGGCGGTCAAGCGGGGTCGCGTCTCAGGTGACCTCGTCGAAATCCTCTCCGGTCTCGAGGCCGGACAAGTCATCATCACCCCGTGATCCGCGCCCTGATCATTTCCGGACTGCTGGCGATCACGACACAAGCCTTCGAGGAATCGAAGCCGGTCGAAGTCACGCCCGCCAGCGTGGACGCCTCGATCAAGCGCGGCATTGATTTCCTCGTTGGCTTCCAGAATCCAAACGGGTCCTGGGGCAATCCGACGCTGACCAAGGACCTCAACATCTACGCCCCGATCCCCGGCGCGCACCACGCCTACAAGGCCGGTGCCAGCGGACTGGCCATTTCCGGGATGCTCGATTGCAAGGATCCGCGTCCGGAAGTGCAGGCCTCGCTCGCCAAGGCCGCCGCGTGGGTGGCCTCGGAACTGCCGAAGCTCCGCCGCGCCGAGCAGACCACCACCTACAACGCCTGGGGTCATGCCTACGGGCTCCGCGCCATGACTCGTTTCTGGCTGCAGGAGACCGACCCCGTCAAGAAGGCCGAGTGGGTCCGGTTGGCGCAGGAGCAGGTCGATCTGGTCAACCGTTACGAGGACGTGAACGGCGGCTGGGGTTACCTCGACATCTACGACGGCCTTGCCACGCAAAAGCCCTCCGGCCTCCCGACCTCCTTTACGACGGCCACCGTACTTCTTGCGATGGAAGAGGCCCGCCGCGTGATGGGCGTGAAGCTCGATGACAAGCTCGTCGCCCACGCGGTGGCGATGTTGGGCCGCCAGAGGACGCCGGATTTCTCCTACGTCTATTCGGACAAGCATGTGATGGCCCCGCGGGCGCCGATCAACCGCCCGGCGGGCTCACTTTCGCGGTCACAGGCCTGCAACGCGGCGCTGAGGGCCTTCGGCGACAAGACCATCAGCGACGAGGTGATCGACCAGTGGTCGGAACGCTTTCTCGATCGCCAGGGCTTTCTCGACATGACCCGGGAGCGGCCCGTTCCCCATGAAGGCCCGTTCCAGATCGCGGGGTATTTCTACTACTACGGCATCTATTATTTCACCGAGTCCACAAAGCTTCTGCCGAAGGAGAAGCAGGCCGCTTATGCGAAACGCCTCGCCGCCATCATCCTCGCCCGTCAGCAGAAGGATGGATCGTGGTGGGACTATCCGCTCTACAGCTATCACCAGCCCTACGGCACCGGCTATGCCCTGATGGCCCTGGCCTGGTGCAGGGATGCGATGAGGTGATCTTCGCACGTCGGCCCTACCTTCAGTTGAAGTTGCCCTGGACTGCGGCGACTCGTCACCGCTTTGGGTGGAGGAGGCTTGCCGACGGGAATGTGGCTCGATGCCCCGCCACAAGTGGCCACGACCGGAAAGCGGCGACAAGTCTCCGCACTCCAAGGGCTAACTCCGGAGATCGAACAGCACCTTGCCATCGCGGCCACTCTCGATGGATCGACTGAGCGCTTCAGTGAAGTCCTCCAATGCAAACGTGGAGTCCACCGGCTGGACCAGTCGGCCTGCAGCCACCTCCGTCGCCAGGAATCCATAGACCGAGGCGACTTCGGCAGGCGCCGCATGCTCGATCCAACGCGAGACCCAGAGACCACGGAACTGGAGGTCCTTGAAAATGAGCAGGCCGTTCGGAACGGTCAGGGGTCGGCGTCCCATCGCGCCGTAGGTGATGTGGATGCCGCCTTCGTCGAGCAAGTTCATCAGTCGCAGCGCGCTGTCACCACCGACGGCATTGAAGGCGAGACGGGCGCGTTCGGTTCCGAGGATGCCCTTTGCCAGGGAGAGACCCTCGTCGTCATCGGTGAGGACTTCATCCGCACCGAGCCGACGAAGCTCGTCCGCCAACTCCGCGCGTCGTACGAGATTCATCGTACGAATCCCGAGGGTCTTCGCCAGCTGGATCACGCAGCGGCCGACTCCGGAGTTCGACGCATTCTGGACGATCCACTCTCCGGGCTGCGGCTGTTGAAATCCTGTTAGAAGCCGCCACGCGGTGGCCGGGTTCACTTTCAGCATCGCGGCCTGCAGCGGATCGAGGGCGACCGGCAGCTTGAAAAGCGTGCTGCCGGAGACCTGTGCATGCGTGGCCCAGGACGAGGAGCGGCGCAGGAAAATGGCATGATCACCTGGTGCGAACAATGGATCCCGGCTTTCGATCACCTCCCCCACCCCTTCGATGCCCGGGCTGGCGGGCAGGGTTGGTTTCACTCCATAGGTGCCTTCGATGGTGTTGAGGTCGGCCGGATTGATCGGGGCTGCCAGCAGGCGCAGGCGGACCTCGCCTTCGTTCAAGGGAGGGAGGTGAAACGGCTGGAGCGAAAGGACCGCGGTGGGTTTCCCTGTTAGATGGAAGACGAGATGGTTCATGCGGGATGGAGTTCGGTCGGGCGCTTGGAAAGCGTCGCCACAATCAGGGGAACATGCCGCGTTGGGCCTTGGCCTCGGCGACGGTCTTGATGGCGATGGACTGGGCGGCGACGCGTTGGGAGACGCCGTGTTTCGCGGCGAAGGCGATGACTTTCTCGAAGGTCTTCTGAAGCATGGTTTCAAGTTTTGAGAGCACCTCGCGCTCGGTCCATTGGAAGCGCTGAAGGTTCTGGACCCATTCGAAATAGGAGACGGTGACGCCGCCCGCGTTGCAGAGGATGTCGGGGATGACGAAGACATCGCCACGTGCGTCGAGGATGGCATCGGCCTCGGGCGTGGTCGGGCCGTTGGCACCTTCGGCGAGGATCTTGCAGCGCAGTTTCCCGGCATTCTCTCCGGTGATCACGCGGTCCAGAGCGGCGGGGGCGAGGATGTCACAAGGCTGGCAGAGCAACTCATCCGGTGCGATGGCTTCCGAGTCCTTGAAGCCGATGATGCTGCCGGTCTTTGCAACATGTTCCTTCAACTCGTGAACATGGAGGCCGTTGTCATTCCAGATGGCGCCATTCACATCGGAGATGCCGTAGACCTTGATGCCATAACTGGACATGGTGCTGGCGGTGTAGGAGCCGACATTTCCAAATCCCTGAACCACCGCCGTGGCTCCTTCAACGCGGATGTTCAGCTTGTGCAGGGCGCTGGAGGCAAGGAAGGCGACGCCGTGACCGGTGGCCTGGGTGCGGCCGGCGGAACCTTGCAGCGTGAGTGGCTTTCCGGTGACGATGGACGGCGCGAAGTGGCCTTGATGGGTCGAGTAGGTGTCCACCATCCAGGCCATGGTCTGCTCGTTGGTGCCCATGTCGGGAGCCATCACGTCGATCTCCGGGCCGATGAAAGGCAGGATCTCCATGGTGAAGCGCCGGGTCATCCGCTCGAGTTCGCCGTTGCTCATGCTGCGCGGATCACAGGCGATGCCGCCCTTTCCTCCGCCGTAGGGCAGGTCCATGAGGGCGCATTTCCAGTTCATCCACATCGCCAGCGCGGCGACCTCCCCGAGATCGACCGCTGGATGGTATCGCAGTCCGCCTTTCACCGGACCACGGGTGAGATGGTGCTGCACGCGGTGGGCGAAGAAGACCTTCACCTCGCCGGAGTCGAGTTTCACCGGAACGGTCACGCTGATGAGGCGTTTCGGCCATTTGCAGCGCTCGCGCAGTTCGTCATTGAGATCAAGAAAGTCGGCCACGCGGTCAAACTGGGTGGCCGCCATGTTGAACACCGGATTTTGCAGCAGTTCCTGTCGCATGCGCTCCTTATCGCGCGGAAACTTCACGAATCAAACGATTCTGTCGGAGGGACGGTGGCAAAGTGAAGGTTTGCCCCGATGGCCTCCGCCACCCTACCTTTCCGCCGATGCAAGCCCTCCGGACCGATGGAAAGTTTTTCCGCGCCGGGGAGGATCGTGTCCATCTCCGGGCAGTGACCTATGGTCCCTTTCCTGGCGGCTGGCCGGATTCGTTCGAGGAGGATTTCTCAAGGATCGTGGCGGCGGGCTTCCGGGCGCTCCGGCTGTATGAAATGCCGACGATGGCCCTGCTCGATGCGGCCCTGATCCACGGATTGTGGGTCTTCGGTGGCTTGAAATGGGCGGGTGGGATGGACTTTGATCGCGAGCCCCGGCATCTCAGCGAGGCGCGGGTTTCGCTGGTCTCGGCCTTGAGAGCGTTCAAAGACCATCGGGCCCTCGCTGGCGTCTATGTGGGAAACGAGATTCCTTCCGATCTGGTGCGATGGATCGGACCGGTGAAGGTCCGGGAAACGATCGAATCGCTGATTGACCTCGGCCGGAGCGTCGCGCCCGACCTCCTTTTCGCCTACGGCAACTATCCGAGCACCGAGTATCTGGAGCCCGGGAATGCGGATTTCACGGCCTTCAATGTTTATCTTGAGGAGGAAGCCGCGTTTCGTCGCTATCTGCGTCGCCTGCACCACATCGCGGGGGATCGGCCGGTGATGATCTCCGAATTCGGGCTGGATTCCCGGCGCAACGGGCCTTCCGCCCAGGCGGAGTCGCTGGTCTGGGCCGGGCGTGCGGCAAGGGTGGAAGAGGCCGCAGGTTTCACGATCTATGCCTGGAGCGATCGATGGCAGAATGCAGGCAAGGAGGTGCTGGATTGGGACTTCGGGCTCGTTGACCGAGCGGGAGATCCGAAGCCTGCACTGGGCGCCATTTCAACGCCCGCCATTCAGGAGTCGAAGCCCGACGTGCTCTTCTCCGTCATCATCTGCACCCGCAACGGCGCGGATCGCATCGGCCACTGTCTCCGCGCGGTGCAAAGGATGACCGATTCCTGCTTCGAAACAGTCGTCGTCGATGATGGATCAGTCGATGGCACGGCGGATCTCGTAGCAAAGGAGTTTCCCTGGGCGAAGCTGGTCCGGCTGCCGCATGGGGGCTTGAGCGTGGCCCGCAACGCCGGGGCTGCTGCATCGAGCGGCGAGGTTCTGGCGTTCACGGATGACGACTGCGAGCCGGACCTCGAGTGGGTGACGCGGCTGCGTCGTGCCTTTGAGGATGGCCGTTTCCAAGCCGTCGGCGGACCGAACCTGCCGCCTCCGGCGCGTTTCCTGGCGGAGGCCGTCGTGTCCGCCGCACCGGGTGCGCCGAGTCATGTCATGCTGGACGATGAGGAAGCCGAGCATCTTCCGGGCTGCAATCTCGCGGTGACGAGGACGGCCTTCGAGGAGATCGGTGGATTCGATGCCATCTTCCACACGGCGGGCGATGATGTGGATTTCTGTTGGCGGCTGCGCACGGCGGGCTTCCGGCTGGGCTTTGCGCCGGGTGCCTTCGTCTGGCATTGGCGGAGGCCCTCGCTGCGGAGTTTCCTGCGTCAGCAACGGGGTTACGGGGCGGCGGAAAGACTTCTGTTGGACAGGCATCCCCAGCGCTTCACGCCAGGTGGTGACGCGATCTGGAATGGCTTCGTTTACAATGGCGGGCCGCTGCGTGTGACCGGGGGTTCGGTGATCTATCATGGTCCGATGGGCATGGCCGGCTATCAATCGGTGGTCTCCGGCATGATGCCCTTGCGCGGAATCGAGCCGAGATTTGATTCACCTGGTTCGCGGATGCTTCTTGGGCTTGTGAGGTGGTTGCAGCCGCGGGTCAGATCGTGGGAGCGGCGGCGTACATTCACTTCCTCATCGCAGGCGCAGCCTTGCGCGGCTGAAGATGAGCCGATTCACGAGTTTGAGATCTGGTCGGAGCCTGGCAGGACGCGGGCGGATATCCTCGAGCATCTGCTCGCCGAGGGTTGGCAGTCTTCAGGAGGGAATGACCGCTGGGATGTTGAGCGTGATGGCACCCGCCTTCTGCTTGCCACCGAACAGGGATCGGGAACCGGCAGGCGGACGAGGGTGAGGATCTGGGGAAAGCCAAAGCCGGGACTTGAGCAGAGGCTGGGAGGGATTTAGGGAAAGCGGCGATGGCACTACTGACCAAGGATTTCGCCTACCACCTGCCGCCGGAACTGATCGCGTCCCGACCGCTGGAAGAGCGCTCGGCCTCGCGGATGATGGTGATTCATCGGGAAACGGGAGTCATTGAGCACCGGACCTTCAAGGATTTCGAGACCTTCATGCGGCCCGATGATCTGCTGGTTCTGAACAACACCCGCGTGATTCCGGCCCGGTTGTTCTCCGACGACGGGTCGATCGAGCTGCTGTGCCTGGATCGTCTCTCCGCGCTTGACTGGCGTTGCCTGGTGCGGCCGGGGAAGAGGATGAAGCCTGGGCGCAGTGTGGTGGTTGGGGGAATTACTGGAACTGTCGTAGAAGTTTTCGACAATGGCGATCGGCTGATCCGCTGGGAAGCACCGGTGGATCTCGACAAGCATGGCCACCTTGCCCTGCCTCACTACATGGGTCGTGACGACGAGCCGGCGGATCGCGAGCGATACCAAACGGTGTTTGCCAAGGAGGAGGGCGCGATCGCAGCTCCGACGGCCGGTCTGCATTTCACGCCGGAGCTGCTGGAAAGGCTGCCTCATGATTTCCTGACCTTGCATGTGGGTGTGGGAACGTTCCGACCGGTTCAGGTGGAGCGGGTGGAGGAACATGTCATGCACTCCGAGCGCTATGTTCTCCCGAAGGCCACGGCCCAGCGCATCAATTCGGCCGGACGGGTGGTGGCCGTGGGGACGACGGTGACCCGGGTGCTGGAAGCCCTCGCGAAGTTGAAGAGTGGGGATGGTGAGTTGAGGATTGAAGAGAAAGAGCACCGGGGAGAAACCGATATCTTCATTCATCCGCCCTATCAGTTCGGAGTGGTCGGCGGGCTGCTGACCAATTTCCATTTGCCCGAAAGCACGCTGATCATGCTGGTGAGCGCCCTCGCCGGTAGGGAGCTGGTGTTGGAGGCCTATGCCAAGGCGGTGGAGGAGCGGTATCGCTTCTACAGCTATGGCGACTGCATGCTGATCGTCTGAGGCGGAAATCGGGGTTGCATCCCCAGCGTGGAGGTTGTTTGCTTCCGCCGCTGTCAGGGGCCGTGGAGGTTCGGCAGGCGAACCCCGCCAGGCCTTGATCGGAGCAACGGTAGTTTGTCCGGGCTTGCCGCGGATTCCCTGGCAGCACCTAGTTTTCCTTCAGGATCATTGCCAGCGGTGCGGGTGATGGTGCATCCAGCGCGGCGTTGCGGAGCTCGGTCACCGTTTTCATCGGATCGAGGTGGTTGAGGGGATTCGCCGCATAGCCCGCTCCGAGATCGACACCATCGCTGGCACGCATTTCAAAATGGAGATGCGCCGGATAGGATCCGTTTGCGGTTCCGACGGAGCCGATTCTCTGGCCACGGGAGACGAGGTCACCGGGTTTGACATTGAAATCCAGCAGGTGGGCATACATCGACTGGAGGATCTCGCCCTTCGTGGTGCGATGGCTGATGATGACCACATTTCCCCAACCGGGCGAGGGCAGCCCCGCATGGACCACGAGCCCATCCGCCGTGGCGAACACCGGGTCTCCGAGATCGGTGTTCATTCCGCCGATGCCGTTCAGGTCGTCCCCGGTGTGATGGCCATGGCGGGCCTCGTTCATTTCCCAGAATTTCTGGGCGTTGTAAACCAAGGCACCATCGGCCGAGCCCATGGGGGATTCAAACCGGACCGCGTTGGGGGTGATCGCCAGTTGCCACGGGCTCAGGAAATGAAAGCGCGGATCAGCGGAACCGTCGGCCGGAAGGAAGAGCGCGGTGTCGAGCCGGGAATGCTTCGAACGGGTCGTAAAGAGAACGATCAATCCGGCAACGAGCAGCATCGGAATGATATCTCGCCGCAAGTTGAACCATTGGAAGCGCTTTGCCATCGTGTTAGAAGTCGAGATAAATCTCCGTGCGGCGGTTCACCCGGCGGCCTTCCGGATTGTCTCCTCCGGATTCGGTGAAGTTGGGCCGGCGAGGTTCGCTCATCCCCCTGGCCTCGGTGACGATCTGGGATTTGGCGACGCCCGCCTTGGAGAGGTACTCCTTCACCACCGCGGCACGACGCAGCGAAAGGCGCTCGTTGTAGGAAGCCTCTCCGAGCGCATCGGTGTGGCCGCTCAGGGTGAGTTTCTTTCCCACGTCGGTCTTGAGGATCTGGGCCACGATGTCGAGTTGGCGACGGGTGCGCTCACCGAGCTGATCCTGATCGAAGTCGAAGTAGAGCACGAGGGTATCGCCGCCCTTGGGATTTTTCACCAGCGGGCTGAAATAGATGTCCCCGCCGGCAAAGCGCTTGGCGTAGTCGGCGAGGAGCGTATCGAGATTGACTTCGGAAATCCTCCAGTTTCCCCCGCCAGGTGGCTGACGGAGCATCATGGTGAACTCAGCGGCTGCCTCGCCAGAGGTGGTTTCAACGTTGGCAAGAAAGCCAGCCGCCCCGGGCCGGTTCAGCAGGGCTCGGAGGGGTTTTTCCGTGCGCAGCCGGTAGTTTCCCTCTTCGAACAGGATGCAAAGTCCGGCGATCTTCGCATCGGAGACCGTTGCATGGTCGGCGAATTCCTTGGCCAACTCGAAGTTCTGATGGAGCACCGCCTGCAGGAAGGCGTCCGAGATTCCCAGGGCGTCCACCAGCACCGCCCGAGGGATGGCTTCACCCGGCGCGGGGGGGAGGGTCAGTTTTTCGACGCTCCACTTTCCATCCTTGCGGCGCAGGTCGAGAAAAATGCGGTCGCATCCGGGCTCCGAGGCATCCAGTTCGAGGGCGAATCGGGTCAGGGAATTCAGTTCAAGCTCACCGACTTCCCGGACGGGAGGCTGGCGGAGCTTCAGTCCATTCATGCCTGCAAGCGCCCTGAGTCGTTCCTCTGACCTGGCGTCCAAGGCCTGCTTGCCGATCAATTTGGTGGCCGTCTCGAGATCCCCTGCCTCCAGGGCTTTGCCGATCCTGGCCACCAGCGACGCGGGATCGACGGTGCCCACTCCGAGTCCGAGGTCATCCATCCGGGTCTCGGGGTCCCCTGCGGTGGGCCGTTTGTCGAGGGTGGGGATGATCGGCTTCGCGGCGGGTGGCTGGAGCGGAGCCGGCTTGGGGTTCGTTTCGGCGACCATTCCGGGTTGACGATTCCATTTCAGAATGACGGCGACCACTCCTGAGATCACCAACGCGATCAACAGGCAGATGAAGGCAATTTTGGGTCGTGAATTGAACATGTCGGTCGAACGATACAGCAAAGCCGCGCAGCGGAAAGCCCGCGCTCTGGCAACCTGCCTTGAACGGGGACTGGCGGTCGATTATTTCGTAGATCAGCGCCCGGTCGGAGGAACATCTTCCCGCCGTGGCAGAGCCGGGAGGTCCACCCGCAGTTCGAGTCCATCACGAAGGATCTGAAGTGAGGTTGCCTGGACGGCGGCGGATGCGGCGAGGTGCAGGAAAAACTCGCTGGCGCTGCCGATCTGTGATGCGTTCACCCCATAGACCAGATCGCCTGGCTTGACCTTGTCCATGGCAAGCGCGTTGGGAGCCAGCCTTGTGACCACCACACCGCGGATTCCCCGCATGCGTTCCTGCACGGTCAGGTCCCGCACTTCAATGCCAAGCGACTGCAGCACGACCTCCGGATCGCGGGTTTTGCCTTGAACGGCTTTGGGAGCAGTCGTGGGTTTGGATGCCCCGCCTTCGGCAATGACAGCCTTCAGATTCAGGATCTCACCTTTCCGCCAGATCACGAGGGGGACCTCCTGACCGATGCGGGTTCTCTGGACGAGGGTGATCAATTGGGACATGTCACGGATCACTTCCTTGTTGTAGCTCTGGATGACATCCCAAGGTTGCAGGCCAGCTGCCTCGGCGGGCTCACCAGGCGTGACCCCGAGGATCACCGCACCATTTCCATTCTGATAGCCGATGGCCGAGCGGATCGCCGAATCGAGATCGTGCATCCGAACTCCCAGAATCCCGCGGATCGGCCGACCGCGCTCAAGGATTTGGGAAATCGCGTCCTTGACGTCATTCGACGGAATCGAAAAGCCCACTCCCTGAAAGGTTGGATTGTCGCGGTCCGGCGAGTAGATGGCGGCATTGATGCCGATGATCTCCCCACGCAGGTTGACGAGGGGGCCTCCGGAGTTTCCGGGATTGATCGCCGCATCCGTCTGAAAGAGGTCGCGTTGGTTGTCGGAGAGCGATCTCTCCTTGGCGGAGATGATTCCCTGGGTGACGGTTTCACCAAGCCCGAATGGGTTCCCGACGGCGAAGACCAGCTGGCCGACCTCCGCCGTGGATGAATCACCGAACTTCAGGGGCTGGACACTTCCACCGACCTCGATCTTCAGGACCGCGATGTCCAGCAAGGTGTCCTCGCCAATCAACACTGCCGGATAGGTCTTGCCATCGTGAAGGGTCACCTGGATCTGTTGCTGACCGGCGATGACATGATGATTCGTGACGATGTGGCCTTCGTGGCTGACGATCACCCCGGAGCCCTGCTCCTGAGTGGGGTATTTGCGGATTCGGGAACGGCCCAGAGCATCCATCAGCCGCTCGGTTCGGACACCCGCCGTGTCGATGCTCACCACCGATGGCACCACCGCCTTCATCAGACGGGCGTATTCGCCGTTGAGTCGGGAAAGGAGTTCCACATCGTCGGGATCCAGTGGAGCGTTTTCGGCAAGAGTGAACTTCTCCGGCCTGAAGGCTCCATCTTTGGGAACTTTAGGCCCGAAAAGATCTTTCCAGGAGCCTCCGGAGCGCCAGTTCTTCAGCGCCGACACGGCAATAAACGCGGTCGCAAACACTGCAAGCAAGGCGAGCAACCGGCGGAATCCTGGATTCATGATGGGGTAGGAAGAACGGCCTCACTGTGGCAGATTGGGGAGGCCGTTTGGCAAGGGCAAACGAGAGCAAGCTGGATGCCATGGCATGGCAACCGACTCAACCTTGGGGAATGCGACGGCCCCCAGCGGCTATCTCGGTGGCCTTGGACCGCCCGGAAAGCGATCCCGGCCGCCGGCCTTCTGAAGCTCCTCGGGCTCGTCATCATTTGCAGCCTCAGCGAGTTCCGCCCGCAGGTTCGCATAACTCGCTTTGACAATGCCGAAGGCTTCCTCGGCGGCCTTGCGGTTGGTGTTTCCATTCTCAAAACTGTCCCGGGCCGTTCGTTTGACTCGCCCCAAGGTCCGGACCGTCGTCAGCAGGTCCTTGGCATGGCTGTAGAAATCCCTGTCGCGGATGTCAACGTAGCGCTCCAAGGGATCGAGAAGGGCCCGACATTTTTCGTGAGTCGCATCGATGAGGTTGGCATCCAGGTTAACATTCCAATCGGACGGAAGCTCCGTCATCGGCTCCAGGGCCCGCCGGATTTCAGAAGCAAGAATCTGCTTGGGCAAGCGGCTGGGACGTTCACCGCCACCCTGAATGAAAAGCATGCGGGCGGAAAGGTGGTCCGGACATGCCTGGGCGATCTCACCAAGACGCTGGCGAACATAACGGTTGGCGACATATTGCGTGACCGCATTGCTGCCCATCTTGTCGCGAATTTCCGCAAACCTGACCGAAGCCTCCGCTAGTTCTCCGGAGCCACCCTTTGCCGAATACTCGACCAACTCCTTCAGATTGTCGGCCAGGACCACTTCATATTTCATGAAAAATGCTGGATCCTCGATCGCGAGGACAGACGGGAGGAGAGCCTCGGCCTCTCTCGGCAAGACCAGGCGCCCCCCAGGTCCACTCGAGAGTGAACGCAACTTGTCCCAAGCACGGGTCGGCATTTTCAAAGAACCATCCGGCTGCACAATCCCCATGACCGTGGCTTTCGGTTCACGATCGGACACCGCCGAGTCAACAAGGACCGCAGTCGCGGCGGAGAGGGTCTGGCGGTTTCTCGAGACAAGGTAGTCCTCGCCTTTTCCGATCGTCAGGGAAACCATTCCACCCTTTGGAAGGTCGTCGTCGATCGTCTTCAAGGCCTCAATGACTCCATTTCCGGTCTGATGAAGAAATTCTCCGCCTTCAGTGTTCTCGAGTTTGAGCCCAAAGGGACGCTGATCCTTCTCTTGTGACTCGATCCATGCCTTCATCGAAATCACCATCGGCTTGAGGATGAGTTTCTCCGAATCCTTGTCGTAGGTCCAGAGGGGCGTCGAAACCGCTGCGGCCGACCTCACGATTCCCGCTTCCTGTGTCTCCGTGGGGAGGGCTGGCTCCTCCGGAGTGGTTTGATCAGGAACCTTGGTGATCGCCTTCTCCTCATAAGACGCCAAGGCCGGCACCCAGCCGGTCCATTCGCCGGAGTCTCCCTTGCCTCGATGAGCCTCGGATTTGGGATGCGAGGGATCCGCACTGGTCATCGCGTCGCTCAGGCACAGGCCTAATGCCTGTCCATCGACTCCTGCCTCTGAGTTTTCCAACCAGGAAACGATCTGCCAGATCCTCGCCTTCGCGGATTCGATCTCGGTCGCATCGGGAACTGGAGACGGGCGATCCTGCGAGAACCCGATCAACAACTCGCGTGCCTCGCGATTGGCAGGGTCGAGAGCAATCGCCAACGCGAGCGATTGGGCGGAGGCATGGCGAGCAGCGGCACTTTCCAATCCTAATGTTTTGGCTATCAGCAACATGTGACGAGACAAGCCCGTCATCGTGTCGACATCCAAAGGCAAGCGGTCACGGCGGAACGGAACAGGTCCCTCGCCCGGTCGCAGGAAGGGCCCGGATGCAGAAGCAAAAGGCATCGCCAGAACGACGCTGAGCAGCCCGCGAATCAATAGTCGTTGCATTTGGACCACTCTACGTTGGATTCTCGTACTTTCTCAAGACAACATTCCAATCTCTTGGACTCTGAGAGGAAAAAGCCTTTTTCTCCCGACATGTCGATTGAGATGCCAAGTTTGGAAACCAGAGAGGAAGTCATGTTCTTCGACACGGACTGCGGAGGGGTGGTCCACAACCTCGCCTACCTCCGGATGATCGAAACCTGTCGAACCCGACTCGCTTCCTCCATGGGCATGAACCTCCTGGAGATGGCTTCTTCCAGATTGTTTCCCGTACTCACCAGAACAGAGGTCGATTACAGGCGACCCGCCAAGCTGGGAGACTGGATTCGAATCAAGGGACGGCTGGACAGCCTGTCCAAGGCCCGCTTCTGGTGTGCCTTCGAAATGCATCGCGAGAGCGACGACTGCCTTTTGGTCACCGCCCGACAGTCGCTGGCCCTGGTGCAGATGCCCGAGGGCAGACCTGCGAGATTGCCGGCTGAATGGTTGGATCGCTGGAGCTAGATCGTTTTCAGTCTGACCGGGATGTGGTCCAAGAACCTCGCCTCTCTGTTTGAGCAAACGGTGACCTTGGCGGCTCGCATTTCGTCAACGAGAAGGCAAAGGATCGCGAAGAGAATCAGATTCGATTGGCCTGGCCTGCTTGGGTCCGTCTCCAGGATGCCCCTGCAGCGTCTCAGCATTTCCGGTACGTTGATTTCGAGAACATGGTGCGGCTTCAGGTCTCCTTGGAAGTCTCCACCTCCCGATCGCGACGCTCCAGCCACACCGAGACGATGGCCAGATCCGCCGGGGTGATCCCTGAAATCCGACCTGCCTGCCCCAAGGTGGCGGGCCTGATTTGGGCAAGCCTCGTCTGGGCTTCCTTCTTCAGTCCCCGAATGGTGGCATAGTCGATTTCGGAAGGAATCCGTTTCGACTCGTGTCGGGCCATCCGATCAATCTGGAGCTGCTGGCGTTGCAGATGCCCCTCGTAACGAAACTCGGTCTCAATCAACGGCCAAAGTTCCACGTGGAACTCTTTGAGCAGGTTCTCGGGCAGGGACTGCCAGGCGGTCTCACTCCGCCGGAACCAGTGATCGAGCTTCACGCCTTCGTAAGTCGTCTCACGAATGAACCGGTCCGCCTTGGCGAGTGCCGCCTGCTTTTCCTCGACCCGTCGAATTCTCTCCCCGGCTACCAGTCCGATCTCCGTCCCAAGAGGAGTCAGGCGCAAATCGGCGTTGTCCTGCCTGAGAAGTAGTCGATACTCAGCCCGAGAGGTGAACATGCGGTAAGGCTCGGTGCAGCCCTTGGTCACCAGGTCGTCGATCATGACACCGAGGTAGGCCTCATCCCGACGCAGGATGAACCCGGGCTTCCCCTGCACCTTGAGAGCGGCGTTCGTCCCTGCCAAAAGCCCCTGACCGGCCGCTTCCTCGTAGCCCGAAGTCCCATTGATCTGACCCGCGAAATAGAGGCCTGCCACGCGCTTCGTTTCCAGAGTCGGATGCAGCTGGGTCGGCGGGCAGTAGTCATACTCCACCGCGTAGCCGGGGCGGAGGATCTCGCAGTGTTCGAGGCCGGGAATCGTCCGCAGGAACTCGAGTTGAACCTCGTACGGGAGTGAGGTCGAAACCCCATTGACGTAATACTCAAGGGTGTGTCGTCCCTCAGGCTCCAGAAAGATCTGGTGCCGGTCCTTCTCTGCGAAACGGACCACTTTGTCTTCGATGGAGGGGCAGTAGCGTGGGCCGACACCCTCGATGACTCCGCAATACATCGGAGACTGGTCCAGATTTCCCCGGATGATCTCGTGGGTTTTCGGAGTGGTGTAAGTGATCCAGCAGGGCAATTGTTCCACGTGGAACTCCGGATCACCCCAAGGATTCAGGGTGAAGAGGTCCTCCCTCTCCCGGATCAGGCCATCAGCCAGGAAGCTGAATTTCGGAACGGACTCATCCCCGTCCTGCCGCTCGCACTTCGTGAGATCGAGTGATCGGCCGTTCAGGCGGCAGGGCGTGCCCGTTTTGAATCGCTCCACTTCAAATCCAAAATGCTTCAGGGAATCCGAGACGGTCGAGGTCGCGTCCCCCATCCTGCCACCTTTCTCGTTTCTCAGGCCGACATGCATCAGCCCACGCATGAAGGTCCCTGCCGAAAGCACCACGGAGCGCGACTGGATTTCCATCCCAAGGGAGGTGCTGACACCCCTGATCTCGTCCTGTTCGACGAGGAGCTCCGCGACATTCCCCTGATGAAGATCGATGCCGGGTGTGGATTCGAGAAGCCATTTCATCCGAAACTGGTAAGCCTTCTTGTCGCACTGGGCTCGGGGAGCTCGAACCGAGGGGCCTTTGGAGGCATTGAGCATCCGCCACTGGATGGCCGTTGCATCGGTATTCAATCCCATGGCCCCACCCAAGGCATCGATCTCGCGAACCATGTGTCCCTTGGCCAAGCCACCAATGGCCGGATTGCATGACATTTGCCCAACCGTATCGAGGTTCTGGGTCAGGACTGCCACCTCACAACCCAGGCGAGCTGCCGCCAAGGCAGCCTCGATCCCGGCATGGCCGGCCCCAATGACAAGGACATCGTAATGTTTTGGATAGCGGAACATGGAAGCGGTCAGGGATGTAAACCACTCCATCCCGCATCACAAGCTCCAGTCCTGACCATGTTCCACGTGGAACACCCCCTACGGCGCACGGTCGAGGATACCCGCCGAGGCCCTGGGCAGCAGTGCCTCCATCGTGAACTCCATCCGCTCCACCCGGTTGGCCAAGAGAACTTTCGGAACTCCAAACTCGGCCAAAACCTGCCGACAAGCCCCGCAGGGAGAAATCGGAACACCCGTCTCCGCCACCACCGCCACGGCCTCGAACCGCGTCACCCCGGCCGCCACCGCCGCCCCAATGGCAACCCGTTCCGCGCACATGGTTAGACCGTAGGAAAGATTCTCCACGTTGCAGCCGGTGAACACCCGGCCGTCCGAAGCCAACAGCGCCGCACCGACTTGAAATCGGGAGTAGGGGGCGTGAGCATTCAGACGCGTCTTCCAAGCCAGCTCGACAAGATGATCCCAGTCCATGAGCCGAGTCTAAAGAGAAACATCGGCAGGTTCCAGCTGCGAAAATTTCCCCTCGCACGAAGCATCATGATCTTACAAACTCCTCCCATGCAGCGTTGGTTACCTACAGCCCTTCTGGTCCTCCTCCTGATGGGATTCCGTATCCTTGGGGCCACAATGCCGGAAACCCTCCCCAATTTCCAACCCCTCCCTGCCATCCTTCTTTGCGGCATCGTGTTCCTCAATGGCAGCCAGAAATGGTTGGTTCCGCTGGCCGCCTGGCTGGTGACAGATCCCCTCACGAGCCTCCTGCAGAACCATGCGATCACAGGCTGGCACCATCTGGAGATCGGGCTCGGATTGGGAGCCACGGCACTCATCGCCCGGCAGGTGCGGAATTCCTATTCCTTGGGTAAACTTCTCGGAGCAGCCGCGTTGTCCGCCTTTGCCTTTTACTTCCTGTGCAACCTGGTCTCGTTCGTGATGGATCCACTCTACGCAAAAAATCTGACGGGTTTCCTCCAAGCGCAATGGACTGGCCCCGTGACCCATGGACCGACCTGGCCATTCCTGCGCAATCTTTTGGCTGCAAATCTACTTTTCACGGCTTTGTTCATTTTGGCCCGTAAGGCACTCCCGGCGGGCCAGTCCATTCACTCTCCGATCGTTGCCAGATAAGTCTTGCAACGCATTCACCCTCACAAGCATAAGATCGCCGCATTCTGCCTGAAACGACCATGTCGACCGCCCAACTTGACTCGCCCCGTCTCGATTTCGCCGGCTCTGCCGTGAATCGCGAGCTAACCCCGGAACGCAAAATCGACCTCCTGCGCCAGATGATCCGCATCCGTCGTTTCGAGCAGGCAGCATTGAAATACTATAATGCCGGGAAGATGAACGGCTTCCTCCACCTCTACATCGGCCAGGAAGCCGTCGCCACCGGCACCATTTCCCTCTGCGGAGAAAACGATCACGTCATCACCGCCTATCGCGACCACGGTCACGCCCTGGCTGTCGGGATGGACATGAACAGCTGCATGGCGGAAATGTACGGCAAGCAAACCGGTTGCTCGAAGGGCAAGGGCGGTTCCATGCACTTCTTCGCTCCCGACAAAAACTACTGGGGTGGCCACGGCATTGTCGGTGGACAAACCCCCCTCGGTCTTGGGCTTGCCTACGGATTGAAGTACCTCGGCCGCGAGGGTTGCTGCCTCTGCTACCTCGGCGACGGAGCCGTCAATCAGGGTGCATTCCACGAATCCCTCAACCTCGCCGCCCTCTTCGACCTACCGGTCATCTACGTGATCGAGAACAATGGGTACTCGATGGGCACCTCACAAAAGCGTTCCTCCGCCTATCGCGGCTGCCTTGCCCAACGCGCCGAAGCCTACGACATGGAATGGGATGTGATCGACGGATCGGATCTCTACGAAGTGCGCGCCAAAACCCACATCGCCATGGAGCGTGCGCGCAAGGAACACCGCCCGTCCATTCTCGAAATCTCCACCTACCGCTACTACGGCCACAGCGTCGCGGACGCCAATGCCAAGAAGTACCGCTCGCCGGAGGAGATCGAGAACTACAAGCAGAACCACGATCCGATCACCCTCTTCAGGAAGCGCCTGATTCAGGAAGGAATCCTCACCGACGAGCAGGCAGACCAGATCTCCAAGGAAGCCGCGGAGGAAGCTACCGCTGCCTGCCGCTTTGCCGATGAATCTCCGGCCCCAACCATCCCTGACATCATGACCGATGTTTATTGGGAAACCGACAACCAGACTCCAGCTTCCAGGATCGGCCACCACTTCTTCAACGACTGATCTCCAACTACGGCGATTCTAGTAATTCAACTCTTTCAGACACACGCATTCATGTCACGCACCCTCACCTACCGCGAAGCCCTCCGTGAAGGACTCGACGAGGAACTTGCCCGCGATCCGAACGTCGTCCTGATGGGCGAGGAAGTCGCCCAATACAACGGAGCCTACAAGGTCACTGAAGGCCTCTGGAAGAAGTGGGGCGACAAGCGGATTGTGGACACGCCCATCTCGGAAGCCGGTTTCATCGGAATGGGCATCGGAGCCTCCATGCTGGGAATCAGACCCGTGATGGAACTGATGTTCTGGTCCTTTCACTCGGTCGCCTTCGACCAGTTGGTCAACAACGCCGCCTGCGTTCGCTACATGTCCGGCGGTCTGATCAACTGCCCGATCGTGATGCGCGGACCTGCCAACGGTGGCACCGGTGTCGGAGCCACTCACTCCCACATTCCAGAAGGCCTTTTTGCCGCTTTTCCGGGACTGAAAGTCTGTGCTCCGGCCACCCCTGCCGATGCCAAAGGGCTGATCAAAGCCGCCATCCGCGACAACGATCCGGTTTATGTCATGGAGAATACCCTTCTCTACGGAACCGTCGGTGAGGTCCCGGACCCATCGGAAGGCGATCACGTGGTCCCACTGGGCCTGGCTGATCTCAAGCGCGTGGGTTCTGATATCTCCCTCATCGCTCACGGCCGCTCGGTGATTCACGCCCTTGCTGCTGCTGAAACGCTTCAGGCCGAACACGGCATCTCCGCCGAGGTTCTCGACCTCCGTTCGATCCGCCCACTGGATGTCGATGCCATTCTCGCCACCGTCAGGAAAACCAATCGCGTCGTGCTTGTGGACGAGTCGAAGCCCTTCGGAGGTGTTTCGGCCATGGTGGCCACCCTGATCCAGGAACACGCCTTCGACTATCTCGATGCGCCGATCAAGCGGGTCTGCACCCTCGACGCACCGGCCATCTACTCCCATCACATCGAACATCTGCAACTCCCGAACCCGAGTCGGATTGTGGAGAAAGTTCTAACAATCAAGTGAACCGGATCGTCTTTCGGATTGACCTACCCCGTCATCCATCGCCTATCCTGTATACCTCTATGCAAAAACTCCTGATTCTCATCACCCTCGCCGCAGCATGCTCTGGTCTTTCCTCCTGCTGCTGCCTCTTCTGAATCCATTCTCACACTTTCCAATCATGAAAAATCTCCTCTTGCTGGCTTCATTCGTCGCCATCTCCCTCGGCTTCTCGTCGTGCTGTTCCATGTTCAGTGGCCTGACTGGACCCCAATTCCGCACGGAAAAGGTCAAATCCTGCCAATCTGAAACCATCACCCAGGAAGTTCCAGTCGCTGGCTCCAAGGGTGGCCTGACCAAGACCGTCACCACCAAGGTTCCAAAGTACAAGACGGTGAAACGCATCGTCTTCTGCGGAACATGCAGCCGCTACTACTGCCCCGACACCGATTGCTGCGGCACCACCGGCAAAGGCGTGCGCAAACTCGCATCCGCCCAAGGCAGCGTTGGCAGCCCGAACATCGGTCTGGTTCCGACCATGAAACCGCTTGCTCCCTGATCGCAGCAGTCCAACACCTACTCCTGATCGCGGCGGTGGCTTGTCAGCTCCCGCCGCTTTCTTTTGATCCCACTCCAGTCGCGAAAAAACTGGAAATACCACCACATTCTCCCATCCTCCCTCCGGTTTCATTCCCCTATCCTCCATGCCAGTGAACATCGAAATGCCCAAGCTCTCGGACACCATGACCGAGGGAACCCTCATCAAATGGCACAAGAAAGTCGGCGATCAGGTCGAGATCGGCGACATCATCGCCGAAGTCGAAACCGACAAGGCGACCATGGAGATGGAAGCCTTCGATGAAGGCGTCATTTCCCAAATCCTGATTCAAGAAGGGGAAAAGGCTCCCGTGGGAAGCACCCTCGCCATCCTCGGAGGAGATGACGCGGGCCCAGCTCCAGCATCCCTACCAAGCGCAGCCGCTGCCACCGTTCCCACTCAAGCCTCCTCTCCAGCACCGACTTCGACCCTCGCCGCAGTCCCTGCCGCCACCGAGGCAAATGGCGAACGGATCAAGGCCTCTCCACTCGCCCGGAAGGTCGCTTCCGAACTCGGGGTGAACCTCACCGGCATCGTCGGCAGCGGACCAGCCGGACGCATCATCCGATCCGATGTCGATTCCGCAGCAGCCGGAAAATCCCCTGCAGCACCAACTTCACCAGCCGCCACAGCCGCTGCCGCACTCGCCGCAGCAATGAAGGCCAAGGTCTCTGCCGCCGCCGCCCCAGCACCTGCGGCCATTCAGCCCGTCGCCAAGGACGAGGACCAGATCGTTCCACTCTCCTCGATGCGGAAGATCATCGCCTCCCGGCTGCTCACCTCGAAGACCACCATCCCCCACTTTTATCTCCACGTCGAGGTGGACGCAGCCCCACTGATGGCGCTTCGCAAACAAGTCAACGACCAGGCCGACCAGACTCACGGCAACAAATACAGCGTCAACGATTTCGTCCTCAAAGCCGTGATCAACGCCTGCCAGACCGTTCCCGCCGTAAACGCCTCCTTCGCGGGAGACCACGTGATCAACTTCAAGCACGTCGGACTCTCGGTTGCAATCGCCGTGGAGGATGGCCTCGTCACTCCAGTGATCAAGCAGGCTGAGACGAAATCGCTCCTCACGATCTCCCGTGCGGTCAAGGACTTCGCCATTCGTGCCAAGGATCGCAAGCTCAAACCCGATGAGTTCGACGGCGGCACCATCACCGTATCCAACCTCGGTGCCTGGGGAATCGAGTCCTTCGACGCCATCGTCAACCCACCTCAAGCCGCCATCCTTTCAGTCGGAGCTGCGATCGAGAAACCAGTCGTCAAGAATGGACAGATCGTTCCCGGCCTTCGGATGAATCTCGGCCTCTCGTGCGACCATCGCGTGGTTGACGGTGCCGTTGCCGCCTCGTTCCTCAACGAGATCAAGAAACTCATTGAACAGCCGGCCCTGATGCTGATCTGAGCCTCAGAACCCGTCCACGTGCCCTCTCAAGCAACGCCGTGTCTCTCCATGAGGGCCACGGCGTTTCCTTTCCTGAAGGGCATCCTCAGGCCAGATGGCTTGAGCAGGACCAACCGCTCCAAATGCTTCCGCTCTGAAGATTATCTTTTTTCAAAATCAAGGAGTCTTCATCATCATGCTGCGAATAACCCTTCATTTGGTGCGTTCCTCACCGCAGCGAAGGGAGTTCCACGGTGGGCAAAAGATGGGCATGGGGCGGCTCGCTTCGTGAATCACACGGGAATCCGGTTCTCTGGCGATCCTTGCTCGATCGCTTTTCTCAAGTTGTTCGCAGGTTGCTTGGCGATTGTCGGCCATCCTTCCCTTCGATAAACATCCAACCGTGAGAGGAAACGTCGTCATCACCGGTGGAAAGGGAGCCCTCGCTCAGGCGATCGCCACCGAGTTCAGTGAGGCCCGCTGGTCGGTTGAAGCCCCCGGACGCAATGAGCTCGATGTTCGCAGCCAAACGTCCGTCGTCACCTACTTTTCCGATCGAAGGGTCGATCTGCTCATCTGTGCCGCCGGCATCACCCGCGATGAGCCCTTGATCAGGCTTTCGGAAGCATGGTGGGATGAAGTTCTCGAAACCAATCTCGACGGTCCAACCCGTTGTGCGAAGGCCGTGATCAAAGGCATGCTCCGGCGGAAACGAGGGCACATCGTCATGATTTCCAGCTTCTCAGCGATTCACCCACCCAAAGGCCAGACCGCCTATGCCGCCTCCAAGGCCGGGTTGATCGGATTGACGAAGGCCCTCGCCAGGGAGACCGGACCTTTTGGCGTTCGTGTCAACGTGGTCCTGCCGGGCTTCATGCAGACGCCGATGACTGGCAAGCTCCCCGAGTCCAGAATGGATGAAATCCGCGGCGACCACGTTCTGGGGACCTTCAACACGCCTGACCGCGTGGCGCGTTTCATCCGCTTTCTGGAGGAGGAAATGCCGCATGCATCCGGTCAGGTTTTCCACCTCGACAGCCGGGTTGCTTGACTGCCGATCCCGGGAAGTCATCCTTCCACCATGCGCGGATTCGTTCTCAAGCTTGCAGTCGTTGCCATCACCCTCGCCTCCACATCCTGTGGGGCCGCGAACAGCGTTTACGAGACCGGGAGCCGCTTGCTCCAAAGCGTCGGTCGGACAGTTACCGGCTGATGATCTCCCGCGATCCGTCTGCAAGCACCTTGAATTCCAGCCACACAGTCCGCTCGGGTAGCAACTCGGGAAACTTGTCGGCCCATTCCGCAACGATCACTCCATCCTGATCGAGATACTCGTCCCAGCCCATCGCCAACAGCTCCGCCGTGCTTTCGATCCGGTAGAAGTCGAAATGAAAGGCAGAAAGCCGACCGCCCCGATACTCCTGAGCCAAGGCAAAGGTCGGACTTGTCACCACCCCACTGTAGCCCAGCCCATGTGCCAGGCCTTTCGTCCAGTGGGTCTTTCCGGCACCGAGATCCCCGACAAGTGCAAACACCGCTCCCCGGGAGGCCTGGATCCCAACGGCTTCTCCAATTGCCTCCATTTCCTCGCTCGTGGCCGCACGTTCCCGATTCATTTACTCCGGAAAGCCGAATCATCGGCGAACGTCGATTCTAAAAAAATTTCTTGTCGCTTGCGCCCCCCCATGCTGTTCTCTCCGCCCGCCCGAAAAGGCGGCAACCCTCTCTTCCTACGGACATGGCCTACGCAGTGATCAAAACAGGCGGTAAACAATACCGCGTGCAACAAGGCGACACAATCGACGTCGAAAAACTCGACGCCGAAGTCGATTCGGAACTCTCATTCGACGTGCTTCTCGTCGGCGAAGGGGATTCCGTCCAAATCGGTGCTCCTCTCGTGGCCGGTGCCTCGGTGACCGCCAAGGTCGTCAGCCAGTTCCGCGGCAAGAAGGGCGTTGCCTTCAAGTTCAAGCGCCGCAAGGGCTTCCACAAGACCAAGGGCTTCCGTCGCTCGCTGACGAAGCTTGAAATCACCGCCGTCGGCGTCTAACCCCTCACCACCCTTCCACCATGGCCCATAAGAAAGGACAAGGCTCCGTCAAGAACGGACGTGACTCACGCAGCAAGCGTCTCGGCGTGAAGAAATTCGGCGGCCAGGCCGTCATCGCCGGCAACATCATCATCCGCCAGCGCGGAACGAAGGTGCATCCGGGTCTGAACGTCGGCATCGGCCGCGATCACACCCTCTTCGCCCTCACCGATGGCAAGGTCGCCTTCGACCGCGAAGGCCGCCGCGTGAACATCGTTGAGGCCGTCGCCGCCAACTGATTCAGGCAGCGTAAAATTTCAAAAAGCCGCTTTCCGAAAGGGAAGCGGCTTTTTTGTATCCTGCTCCAAATGTTTGAAGCTCTTCTCTTGAATCTTGAATCTTGAATCTGGACTCTGCGGACATGTCCGCCGCCGCCCTGAAAGCCCTGCTTCTTGAAAAATCCGTCCGCACCGGAACCTTCACTCTCGCATCGGGAAAAGAGAGTGATCTCTACATCGACTGCCGCGTCACCGCTCTCGACCCCTTTGGAGCGAATTTGATCGGTGAAATCGGCTGGGCGGCCGTACGCGAGCGGATCGCAGCGGAAGGATTGAAGATCGATGCCATCGGCGGCATGACACTCGGCGCGGATCCGATTTCCCTCGCAGTCGGCATGACTTCGGCGAGATCAAATCCAGACGAGGCCCTGCAGGTCTTCACCGTCCGCAAGGAGCCGAAGGGTCACGGTCGCGGCAAGCAGATCGAAGGCAATTTCAAGGAAGGAAGTACGGTGATCGTCGTAGATGATGTCATCACCACCGGTGGCTCAACCCTCAAAGCCATCGACGTGATCGAACGCGAAGGAGGCAAGGTCGCCTTCGCACTCGTCCTCGTGGATCGCGAGGAGGGCGGTCGTCAGGCCATCGAAGCCCGTGGCATTCCAGTGCTGCCCCTCTTCACCCGCAGCACGCTGCTCGACGAGGCGTGATCGCCCTTCCCTGGTGCGGATCATCCTGCTTTCCTAGGCCATGATCTCCCGCCTGAAGACCTTGTATCCGGTGGCCGGGCCGTTGAGGCAGTACCTTTACCACTTCGATCGGCAGCGCGAGATCCCACAGGTCTATGATGATTTGCGTCGTTTCACCGGTGCGGTCCCCTACGAAGATCCACGGGGCAAGGAAACCCTTTGGATGACGGTGATGTACTCGCCCGAGGTCATTGCCGAGCTTCGCCCCCACCTGACGAAAATTTATGCCGAGCTCAAGATCGGCGGTGCGGCGGGTCACCATGACCACCTGATCGTGGACAGGATCGACTTCGGAGACTTCGGAAACTCCAAGCCGTTCCGCATCCGGATCACCAACCTCTTCAACGACAACTCCGACTACTTCTACGTGAAGCAGGCGGACGCCTCGCGGATCTACGGACTGGAACTCGAGCATATCCTTTCACCCAACCGGATCAATTACCTGGTGAACGGAAACACCCTCATCGAGGAACACATCGCAGGCGTACCGGGTGACGTGTTCCTGAAGGATTTCCTGCATCAGCCGACGGTCAACAAGGTCCGCATCGCCAAGGAATTCACCAAGTTCAACGAACGCTGCTTCATCCGGCTGCTGGGCGACATGCGGAGTGTGAACTATGTGGTCGAGGTGACTCCGGACTTCGAGGAGGTGCAGTATCGGGTGCGGCCGATCGACTTCGACCAGCAGTCCTACGAGCGGCGTGGAAAGATCTACCTCGCCTATCGTTTTGACTCCAACAGAAGCATCACCAAGCTCGCGTTCGACGTGCTGAACCGGAAGACGATCGATCAGTATGTGGCCGAAGAGCACTCGCAGATGGCGCAACGGGCGAAGGTTGAAAGCAGCCGCCTCAAGGCCCTGCTCGGGATCATGAGGCGGGATGAGATCGCTCCGGTTTCACATGTCAAAACGCTGTCGCACGACCTGGACCGGATGCATGGCACCAGCGGATTCGGCGACTGCAGAACGATGGGCGAACTGACCGCCGCCCATGTCTCGCTGATGGTGGGCCTGTGAGGGTCAGCGGGTCGAGACCACGATGGCGTGCTCGTCGAAGCGCGCCTTGGCACCCACCTGGGTCAGGATGTACTCGAGTGCTGCTTTCGCCGGGATGTTGTTCAGTTTCAGGGTGATCGTCTTGGAGCCGAGTTTCGACTGGGGATCCTCGGTGATGAAGTTTGGCGTCACCTGATCCTTGCTTTCCCGGGCGACCATTTTGCCGAGCACGGTGAGTGATTCCTCCAGCGTGGCGCCGTCGAGTTGGATGCTGGGAATCACCACCGCGCCGAACCTGGAGGCCCGGCCCTTGGCTGAAATGCTGGCCGCATTTTTCTTCACTTCGATCAACTGGTAGCGGGCGTTGGCGTTGTTGGGATCCTGCTGAAGCGCTTTGGTGAAGCAGGCTTCAGCCTTGACCGGGTCTCCGGCGGCGACGGCCAGGAGCCCTTGCTGATAGGCGGAGGAAGTGGCAACGGCGGGCTCCTCTGCCATGACGGCTGAGTGGAGCGAAACGAGGACGACCGATAGACAGGCGATGCGGGTTTTCATGGGTTTCTGGATTTTGACCATCTGGAGACTGCACCCATTTCAGACGGTTTTCAATCCAAGAGATGCCGATGCTTGCGATCCTGCGGGGAATGGTCAGCCTGAACCAGATGGACGACGCAGGGTGGATGAACTTGGCGCTCGAGGAGGCCCGGAAAGGAGTGGGCCGGACCGCGCCGAATCCGCCGGTCGGCGCGGTGATCGTCAAGGATGGCCGGCTTCTTGGAAAGGGATGGCACCGGGCAGCGGGTCAGCCTCATGCCGAGCGCGAGGCCCTGGCAGCGGCGCGTTTGGAATTCGGAGACCTGGCCCTGAAAGGTTCGACGGTTTACGTGACCCTGGAACCCTGTTCGACCCACGGTCGCACCCCGCCCTGCACGGCTGGATTGATCGAAGCGGGAGTGGCGCGGGTGGTCTATGCCGTGGCGGACCGGAATCCGGCGCATGTGGGTCGTGCCGATGCCGTGCTGGGCGCGGCGGGGATCCAGGTGGAAGCGGGAGTCGGCGGGGAAGAGGCGGCCATTTTACTGAGGCCCTTTTTCAAGGTTCAGGAGACTGGCCTGCCATGGGTCATCTGGAAAACGGCGATGAGCCTCGATGGCCGGCTGACCCGTCCGCCCGGCGAGGGGCAGTGGTTGAGTGGACCTTCGTCGAGGGAAACGGTGCAACGGTTGCGCTCCGAGGTCGATGCGATCCTGACCTCCGGTGAAACCGTCCGTCAGGATTTGCCGCAGTTGACGATTCGGAATCCCGAGCTTCTCCAAGGGCGTGATCAGCCGTGGAGGATTGTACTCACCTCAAGGCCCGATGATCTTCCGTCAGCGTGTGCGCTTTTTTCAGATGAGTGGAAACACCGCACCTTGATCAGGAATGGAGAGGATCTTGAGGCGATGCTCCGGGGTCTTGTGGTGGAACAAGGTGTTCTCAGCGTCCTGTTGGAAGCGGGTGGCGGGTTGGCCGCTGCATTTTTGGAGGCTTCGTTGATCGATGAGGTCGCGGTTTATCTCGCTCCACTTCTGTGCGGCGGACCGGTTCCGTCCGTGGCCGGAGAGGGATTTGATGTCGCCCTGGAGCGATCATCGATCACCTTCGCCAGAACTGGCGGGGACGTGCTCATGCGCGGGCTGATCCGCTGACATGAAAAGGCCGACACGGCGGATCACCGTGTCGGCTTGGGGAGAACGAAGGGTTACCACCTCGCCTGGATGACCACATTGCCACGAACGGCCGGGCCATTGCAGTTACTGCGTGAGTAGTAGCCGCCAGGGCCGTAACCCCGATAACGATCATTCGGGCAAGGTGACGGACGATAGACGGGTCGGCAGTGATGGTTGACCGGCATCGTGCGGGTTTGCCACACCGGACGACCACAGTGATCGTAGTAGGCGATGTAGCGCTGCACGTAAACCGGACAGCCACAGCGGGTATAGGTGCTGATGTAAACCGAGGATCTGCTGCCGCAATAGGGGCTGGCGGAACTTTCGGTGGTGGTGCCGAGCCAGGCAAAGGCGGCAGCGGCGACAGTCAGTGCGAGTCGTTTCATGGTTGAATCCATTTTTGGATACGCCTGCTTCGACGCAAGGGACCGGCGTTTATTCGAGGCATCTTGAAAACTTTTTGAGGCCCCGCGATCCGACGAATCAAGTGGACGCTGCGGCCCGGCTGTGGATGCTTTCCCGCGTTCCTTTTGTCATGATCATGAAAACCATCGCCTTCGGATTGTTGCTCTCCACCAGTCTCGTCCATGCAGATCCCCTTCGGATTCCGGCTCACTCCGCCTACCTGGCTCCCGACGTGAACGGTGCCAGGATTTCCGAAGACAAGCCGATCCGTGGCTGGACCGATCCGGACCTGAAGATCGCGTGGTTCGGCGAGATCAAGCAAGCGGGCAAGATTGAATGCGCGGTGGAGGTTTCGCTGCCGGAAGGCAAGGAGTCGAAGCTGCGCTTCACCCTGGCGGGGCGCTCCAAGGAGGTGAAGGTCACAGGCAAGGGGGCAGAGCCGCAGCGGGTGGACCTCGGAGAGTTTTCTGTGACGAAGCCTGGTTATCAGCAGTTCAGGCTGGAGTCCCTCAATGCAAAAGGAGCGGAGGCTGGTGAAATCGGTCCACTTCTTCTGGATGGCCCGGCTGCCAAGGACGCCCATTTCAATCTCAAGGAACGCCGCAATGCGGCTTCGGTGCATCTCAGCTATGAGAACCCCAAGGGCGCCAATGTCGAAGCCTTCTATTGCGAGGCTTCCGCAGAGGAGGACCCCTTGTGGACCTATTACATGGCGGCAGGGTGGCATCGCGGCTACTTCGGCATGCAGGTCAACAGCCCCACCGAAAGGCGTATCATTTTCTCCGTTTGGGACAGTGGAAATGAGGCCAAGTCGCGCGACAAGGTCGGTGGCGAGGATCGGGTGACGCTGATCGCGAAGGGCGAGGGCGTGAACAGCGGGGACTTCGGCAACGAGGGCACGGGAGGTCACAGCCATTTGAAGTATCTCTGGAAAACCGGCTCGCCCCAACGCTTTCTCGTCACGGCCAAGCCGGTGGATGCGACCCACACCGTGTTCTCCGGCTACTGGTTTCATCCCGATCAGAACAAGTGGATGCTGATTTCAAGTTGGAAGGCGCCCAAGGATGGAGGCTGGCTGAAGGGCCTCTACAGCTTCAGTGAGAACTTCAATGGCCAGAATGGTCATCTGCGCCGCAAGGCCTTGTTTGGAAACCAGTGGGTCCGGACCGACAAGGGCGAGTGGATCGAAATCGCCCGCGCCAGTTTCAGTCATGACGGCACCGGCAAGGCGGATCGTCTCGACCGCTTCATGGGCGTGGAGAACGGTCGCTTCTTCCTGAGCCAAGGCGGCTTCGTTGAAGGCTTCACGAAGTACGGCACACCCTTTGACCGACCCGCCACGAAGAAGCCACCGGGAGATCTCAAGCTGCCGCCATTGCCCTTGCCTTAAGGTGACGTTTCCGTTTCCTCATGGTGGTTTTCAAACTGGCACGCCTGCTGCTTTTTTGTCCCTGTCGCGACACGATAACAGGCGGTCCGGCCGATGGGTCCTTGGTTAATGGGTTTTCCAAGGGTTAATCGGTCG
>JAIXVN010000062.1 GCA_027483005.1 Verrucomicrobiaceae bacterium | reverse complement strand
TGGCTTTCCGGTACAGTGGGGCGGGTTTCGAGAAACTGGCGGAGGGTTTTCACGGCTGCAGCGCTGTCTCCGGGCGGGATTTTTCCAGCGGGGAAAAGCAGGTCGAGCTGTTCGCCGACGCCGCCGTGATCGTAGCCCGCGACCGGCACGCCGAGCGAGAGGGCCTCCAGCGTGGTCCGGCCGAAGGACTCCGGCTGGCTCGTCAGGGAAAGCACGACGTCCGAGATCGCGAGGATGTTTTTCAGGTCGCTGCGGTTGCCGGTGAAGGTGACGCTGTCCTTCAGTCCGCTGGATTCGGCGAGGGCCTGGATTTCCTCCAGATAGGCCTGCTTTTTCGCCTGAGCTCCGCCGGCGATGACGCCGTGGACGGGCAGGTCGCGCAGCTCGCCGAGGATGCGGAAAAAATCCTCGTGGCCCTTCAGTCGCGTGATGCGGCCGGGCAGGGTGATGAGGGACTTGTCCCGCGTTTCGGGAAATTCCTCGTCGAACTTCGCCCGCCACTCGACCGGTGGTTTCCAGCCGTGCGGGTAGTCGGCGGGATCGACGCCGCGATGGATGACGCGGAGTTTTTCCGGCGCGGCCTTCGGGTAATGCTCGAGGACGAATCTCCGGATGCTGTCGGAGACGCAGATGACACGCTCGCCACAGGTCATGATTTCCGACCAGCGGTTGACGGAGTTGAAGCCGTGGACGGTGGTGACGAGTCGGGGCCGGGTCTGCGGATTCATGCCGCGCCAGGCCAGCCAGGCGATCCAGGCTGGGACGCGCGAACGGAGGTGGAGGATGTCCGGCTTTTCGGCCTCCAGCCAGCGGCGGAGTTTCGGCACCAGCAGCAGGGTGGAGAGGCGCTTTTTCCCGATCGGCAGGGCGACGTGGTGGGTACCTTCCTTTTCGAGCCCATGCACCAGGCGTCCGCCGCCGGAGATGACGATCGACTCGTGGCCGTGGGAAACGAGATGCCGGGCCAGCTCGGTGGTGCCGCGTTCGACACCGCCGCTCTCGAGTTCGGGAAGTAGTTGGACGACCTTCATTTCGCCTGCGGGAACCATCGTTCCAGAATGAGTCCGGCGCAACGATCCGCTTCGCGCAGCATCGGGGCGTCGGTGGAAAGTTTCCGGCTTTCCCGCCACGCCGACCAGGGCGTGAGGTAGCCGTCGGAAATGAGCTGGTCGATGCCGCGCGAAACGCGTCCCTTTGCCTTGAGACGTGGCACGGGGAGCAGGCCGACCTTTGCGCCGCTACTAAGGGCCTCGTAGATCATCGAGACGCTGTCCTTGCTGACCCAGACCTCGGCGGCGGCGGCGAGTTGCGCGGGCAGCCAGCCTCTGGCGGTCTCCTCGTGCGGGAAAAGCTGGATCGCGGGAAAGCGTTCGCGGATCGCCTGTCGGACTCCATCGGGCGTGCGGCGGGAGTCGGTGAGGATCCATCCGGTCTGCGTGCCGGTGATTTCTGTTAGGGCATCAAGAATGGCGGAAGTGTCCCAGCCGTGTGTCGAAGACGGACCACCGAGAAGAATGACTCGCTTTTCGCGGACCTGATCGGCGGAAGGGTGGACGCGGTTGAGCGCACCTCGCGTGGCGATGACGTTGTCGGGTTTGGAATTTCCTTTGAGGTCGTGATCGGGCACAAGGCAGAGATCGAACAGGCCGACAGGAAGGCTCGGGCGCATCAGCACAATGCAGGGCGCGCCGGTGCGGCGGGCGAGTCCGATCAGCGGGAGATGAGTGGCATGGCCGGCTCCGAGGATAAGGTCGGGAAGGGGAAGTGTGGCGGCGACATCGAGCGCCTTTTTCACACGACGCAGCAAGGTGGCCTGCCCGCCGAGCTCGATGCGGTGCAGCGAGGTTGGCACGCGGCGACCGATCGCTTCGGCAAGTCCGAGCGATTGGTTTTCGTGGCCCGGCTTCCCATCGCCGATGAGCCAGATGACGAGGGGCGTGCTCAAATCAGGTCTTCGATGATCGGGGTGACGGCGAGGGCCTCGGCAATTTCCCTCCAACCTGCGGCATCCTTTGGTAGGGGAAAGGAGCGGGTCCAGGGCTTTCCGGAAACCTCACAGCCGAGGATGGCGCGGAGGCCGAGGGATTTCGCGCTGCGGGCGAGCCCTGGATGACCATCCAACAGGAGCGCGAAATCAAGCGGAGCCGGATGGGATTGGTCGATGCGGTTGACCAGTCCGGAGAGGTGCTCCGGCGGAGCCTCGCGCTCCCATGGGATGCGGACGAGGCGAGCGTCGTCGGGCAGCGGTGGGAGGTCGCCGGGATCGAGCACGTCGATGCGGGCATCGGGCCGGATTTCCAGGATGCGGCGCAGGGTTTCCACAGAGTCGGGATTTTTTGGAGGAAGCGTGGCGATCAGCCGGGTGGGCACGGTGGCGAGTCGTGCGGCCTCGGTCGGGCTTTCCTTGGTGTAAAAACTGAGAGGCCGGTGGCGATCGACCCTCCACCGATCGTGGAACCAGAAGACATCGGTCAGCTCATCGCGCATGGCGATTTCCAGATTCCTGAGGACTTCCGGGGTGCGGGCCCCGGCGGGGACGGGTCGGACGCGCAGACGCCAGCGACCGGGATCGAGGCTGGTGATGGAAAGCGTGACCATCGCCGAGCGGGCCCGTCGGGCGAGCAGGGCGGGGAGGGGCGTGCAGGAGGAAAGTCGTCCGAAGAAGGGGCAGAGTTCCCCGTGGCCGCCGGCGCGCTGATCGGTCATGATGGTGACGACGCCGCCATTGCGCAGCAGTCCGGCGGGGCCGTTGAATCCGTCGTGCTTGTTGAACACCACCGCGCCCTGGCGGGTCCTGCGTTCGAGGGTCAGGCGGTCGAGAAGGGGATTTTCCAGCGGGCGGTAGATCGGTCCGCCGTGGATGTTCTCGCCGAGTTCGGAGACCAGTTGGGCAAGCATTTCCCAGTTGCCCATGTGGGACCAGACGAGGGCGACGCCTTTGCCCTCTGCGGTAGGAGTCAGGATCTGCTCCACTCCCTCGAAATCGATCGCCGGGCGCAGGGTTTCCGGCGACATCAGCGCGGCCCGGAGGCTGGAGAGCAGGTTGCTGCCGGCGTTGAGAAAGGTCCGCCGCACCATGCGCCGCAGTTCGTCGGGCGAGGGGGCGTCGAGGGCGGTGGCGATCCGGAGATTTCGCGTGACCAGGCGACGGTGCTTTTTGGAAGCCGCCCAGGCGATCAGGCCCAGGCCCCGACCGATCCGGGAAACGATATCCAGCGGCAGCAGGCTGAGAAGGTTTTCGAAGCCGCGATAGACGGTGTACTCGACCCGGTGGGAAAGGGTCGGGGCCTTGGTGGGTTCATCTTCGATCATCGGGCGCGCCATCGTGGACCGGCGGGGCCGACCGGGGCAAGCCCACAGGCACTTGCTCTCATGAACATGAAACAGGCCTCGCTTCCTGGCGTAAGGGTGGGGTAATGTCCGCTCTCCTCGATCCATTTGTCCGATGAAGGCCCTGCTCACGATCCTCCCATTGTCACTCGCTGCGTGTCTCATGGCTCACGCGCAGGCGGAGTCCACTCCGAAGCCCGTCAGGCCCAACATCGTCTGTTTCCTCGTCGATGATCTGGGCCACACCGATGTCGGATTCACCGGCAGCAAGGAGATCCGCACGCCCCACATCGACAAGCTCGCGAAAGGCGGCGCGATCCTCGATTCGTTCTACGTCCAGCCGGTCTGCTCGCCCACCCGCTCCTGCCTGATGACCGGCCGATACGTCACGCACACCGGGGTTTACTCGATCGTCACCCCGGGCGCCTCGTGGGGACTGCCACTTGAAGAGCGGACCTTGCCGCAGGCCCTCCGCGAAGCCGGCTACACCACCGCGATCACCGGGAAATGGCACCTCGGGGAGTTCAAGCCGGAGTATCAGCCGACCCATCGCGGCTTCGACCATCAGTACGGCCACTTCTTCGGGGCGATCGACTACTTCAAGCACACCCGCGGCGCGAAGTCCGACTGGTATCGCGACGACAAACCGCTCGTTGAGGAAGGCTATTCCACCGAACTCGTCGCCAAGGAGGCCTGCCGCCTGATTCGTGAAAAGCCCACCGACAAGCCGCTCTTCCTTTATGTGCCCTTCAATGGCGTCCACGCGCCGCACCAGGTCCCGGAGTCCTATCCCGCCGCTTATCCGGGTCTAACAGGAGTCCGCAAGACCATCGCCGGCATGGTTTCCGCCGTCGATGCCGCGATCGGGCAAATCGTCGTCGCGCTTGAGGAAAAGGGCCTGCGCGACAACACGATCATCCTGTTCTCCAGCGACAACGGTGGCCCATCGCCCGGAAAAGTCACCATGAACACCCCGTTGCGCGCCGGAAAGGGCACGATCTACGAAGGCGGCATCCGCGTCTGCGCGTTTGCCAACTGGCCCGGACACATCCCGGTCGCCACCATCAAGGAGCCGATCCACGCGATCGACTGGTATCCCACCCTGCTCAAGCTCGCCGGAGCCTCTCCTGAGCAGAAACTGAAACCCGACGGCCTCGACATCTGGCCCGTTCTGACCAGCGGCGCGAAGTCCCCGCACGACGCGATCCTGCTCATGGGCACCAAGCCCGGTCGTGCCGCCATCCGCATGGGCGACTGGAAGCTTCTGCGCGATCCCAGCGAGGTCGATGCCGAGGAGTCCGACGACATGTCCGCCACCGCCGGTCTCGAGCTCTACAACCTCGCCGATGATCTCAGCGAAACGAAGAACCTCGCCGCCTCGAATCCCGAAAAGCTCAAGCAACTCAGCGCCCGCCTCGACGAGCTGCTCAAGGACGCCGTTCCGCCAGGCGGTGGCTCCGCGACCAGGCCCGGAAAGAAGAAGGCGGCAAACTGATCACTCTTCCGGATGAAACCCTTTTCCCTCATCCCGCTGATCCTGACCGCAGTCGCGCTGCCCGCCCTCGCGGTCGAACTGAAGCCCAATGTCCTCGTCATTGTCAGCGATGACCAGGGCTACGCCGACGCCGGGTTCAACGGCAGCAAGGACATCCCGACTCCAAACCTCGACGGCCTCGCGAAATCCGGCCTGCGCTGCACCAGCGGCTACGTCACCCATCCCTTCTGCTCGCCCACCCGCGCGGCCCTGATGACCGGCCGATACCAGCAGCGATTCGGCCATGAGAACAACCCGGTCCATCAACCCGGCAATGCCAGCGAAGGCCTGCCCTTGAGCGAAAAACTACTTCCATCGTACCTCGCAACCGCCGGAGTGAAGACGGGCTGGGTCGGGAAATGGCATCTCGGTGCGACGCCCGAACACGCTCCCTGGATGCGGGGATTTTCCGAAGCATTCGGCTTCATCGGCGGCGGACATCAGTTCCTCGACTGGAAGCCGAAGGACAACGAGTACACCATTCCGCTGGTTCGGGATGGAGAGAGTGTCGAGGTCACGGAGCACCTCACCGCGCGCTTCGGCGAGGAGGCCTCGGGCTTCATCAAGCGCCATGCCTCCGAGCCCTGGTTCCTCTATCTCGCCTTCAACGCACCCCACACGCCTCATCAACCGACCGCTGGGGAGCTGGCAAGAGTTTCCGGCATCCAGGACCCGCAGCGTCGCAAGTACGCGGCCCAGATCAGCCTGATGGATCAGGCGATCGGTCAGGTGCTCCAGCAACTCGACGCCACCGGCCAACGCCAGCGGACCTTGATCTTCTTCTTCTCCGACAACGGCGGTCCGCTTGTCGCCAAAGGTCCCTCCGCGCCGAACAACCATCCCCTGCGCGGCGGAAAGGGCCAGCTCTACGAAGGCGGCGTACGCGTGCCCTTCCTCATTTCCTGGCCCGGTAATCTCCCGGCCGGAAAGGACTACGATTCACCGGTTTCCTCGCTCGATGTCTTCGCCACCAGTCTCGCCCTCGCTGGAGTTCCGATGCCGACCGATGTCCCCCACGACAGCGTGAACCTCATTCCCTTCCTCAAAGGCGAGACCAAGGCCGCCCCACACCCGCACCTCTTCTGGCGGGTCGGCGGCGGTCAGGCCCACGCCGTGCGCGAGGGCAACTGGAAGCTCATCCGCCCGAAAGGAAAGCCGGCCGAACTCTACGACCTCGCCACCGACTGCGGCGAAAGCAAGGACCTGTCCGCCACGCAGCCGGAAGTCGTCGCCAGGCTCAGCGCCGAGCTCGATGCCTGGGACAAGGAACTCATTGCCCCGGTCTTTGGTGGCTTGGCGGCCCAGCGGGCGAAGGCGGCGAAGACCCCGACTGCCAAAGACCCCGCTCCTCAAGCCCCCCGGTGACAGCCGCTTGCTCGGGCCGATGCCGAAGGCAGGATCCCAATTCTCAGGCAAGTGGGCCTTTTCGAAGGCTTGCTCTTCCCGAAATCGGCCGGTAGCGTCGCTCCAAGCCGTCCCCGTAGTTCAACGGATAGAACAAGGGTTTCCTAAACTCTAGATCTGGGTTCGATTCCCGGCGGGGATGCTTTTTCAGACAGCCGTAGCGGCATTTGAGGCGTTTTCGGACGGGCTGTATGACAGAAATTGGGCACGCGGTGCAAGATTCCGCCCCTCTCCGGCAGTAAAGGCGTTCACTGCCGCCACGCGGCCTCACCTTTCCCGAACCATCCTCATGAGTTTCCAACGATTCCTGCAGTCCGGCGTCTGCCTGGCCTTGCTGAGCCTGTCCTCCTCCGCCTGGGCGGCGGATGCCCTCCTCCAACTCAAGAAAGGCGATCACATCGCCATCGTCGGCAGCGGTCTGGCAGATCGCCAACAGCACCACGCCTGGCTGGAGGCCCTGATCTACAAGTCCTATCCGGACCTCGACCTGACGATCCGCAATCTTGGCTTCGCCGCCGATGAGGTGAATCTTCATCCACGCTCTGATGAGGTTCCGCCGACCGAATATTTCCTCTCGATGAAAAAGGGCGACACCACCGTGAAGCCCGGGCTGGTTTACAAGGCCGGGACGGATTTCGGTGCGGACGTCATTCTGGCCTACTGGGGCTTCAACGAATCATTCAAGGGCCCCGAAGGTCTGGAGAATTTCAAGAAGGAGCTGGAAGACTACCTCGCGAAGCAGCTTGCCGCCAACTACAGCGGCGAAGGCGCTCCCCGGATCGTGCTGTTTTCTCCCGTCGCCCAGGAGAATCTGAAAAGCCCGAACTTCAGCGATGGCGAGGCCAACAACAAGAACCTCGCGCTCTACACCCAGGCGATGG
>JAIXVN010000079.1 GCA_027483005.1 Verrucomicrobiaceae bacterium | reverse complement strand
TATTCCTGCTCGACCTTCATGCTCTACCTCGGGCTTGACACAATCTATCGCGACCAGCCGCATCATCATATCATTTTCGCCGACGACTACCGGAAGAACGTCAGCGACATCCAGAGCGAAAGCCGCGTTTCGGATGACATGTCCGTCTATATCCGGAACTCCTCGATCAACGATCCGCTTGTTGCGCCGGAAGGGAAATCGGGCCTCTACATCCTCGTGCCCACCATCAACTGCCGCAACGGCTATGAATGGAAGAACCACCTCCAGGCGTACCGCGACAAGGTTGTTGCACGCATCGAGAAAATGACCTGCATGAAGGACCTCAGCAGTCATATCGTGGCCGAACGCATCATCACTCCGGATGGCTGGCGGGATGAGCTCGATGTCTTCATGGGGGCCACCTTCAACCTCTCCCACACGCTCGACCAGATGCTTTACCTGCGTCCGCACAACCGAATGAAGGGCTATGAAAATCTCTACCTCGTCGGTGGAGGCACCCATCCCGGATCCGGCCTGCCGACCATCTACGAGAGTGGTCGCATTTCCTCGAATCTCCTCTGCGACCGTTACGGGGTGAAATACGATCGGGTGGACATGGCCCCTGCGTTTGTTTGAGCCTGGCGGGGGGGGGCGGTGCTGGCTGGAGTCGATGGCCGTTGGGGCAGGTTTTCCGGGAAGAGTGCCCGTCGATCAGTCGGCGAGTCCTCCTTGACGTGATTTTCTCTTGGATCGGCGGCATTCCTTGACTCATCCGGACGGGATTCTAGGGTCACGTGTTTACGTGATGTTGGTTTTTCCTGCACTTTCGTGTATGCCTGACGACCATCCAGAAAATCTGCGCCATCCAAACCCAATCCAGGAAGGCTCAGCGTTTCGTTTCAGATTCAAAAACCCAAAGCCATGAAGAATCGTTTCCTCAAAAACCGCGTTTTCGCGTCCCTAGTCCTCGTGATGAGCAGCCCAGCCGCTCATTCCGCCACACTCTACTGGGACCTCAACGGAACCACGGCAAACACCGCAGTCGCAGTGACGGGAGCGTGGAACGGGACAAACGCCTTCTGGAACACTTCTTCCACCGGAACTGGCGGAGCCGCCCAAGCGACCAACACGACGAGCGACGATCTGTTCTTCTCCTCGGGCACGAACTCCTACACGACTGGAACCGTCACGGCCTCGAGCACACGGGCTGCGAGCAGCATCAACTTTGAAGACAACGTTGCGATGACCTTGGCCGGTCCTCTCGGCCTTGGAGGTGCGGGTGCCAAGTCCGGTATCTTCGTTCTCAGCGGCAACAACGCCGCCAACACCGTAAGCGGGACCCAGGCACTGGCCGCTGCCGCGACGATTCAAACCGACGGAACCGGAGTTCTCACCATCTCGGGCGGCGTCACGGGGGCCCAGGCGCTGACCCTCAGGAACAACAGCACCAACGCCAACGGCATCACGATTTCCACCGGCTCCCTGAACAATGGTGGCACGGTCACCAACTCCGGCACCGGCACCGGAGGAGCCACGATCAGCGCCGTCATCGGCGCGAATGTCACCGGAGTCGTCCAGACCAGCGGCACGTCCCCGCTGACCTTGAGCGGAGCGAACACCGCTTTCGCGGGGGGGATCACGATCAGGGCGGGAACTGTGGCGGGCGCGACGAGTGCCTCGGCGTTCGGAACTGGAGCCATCACGCTGGGTGACTCCACAGGGTCCGCCTCAACCTCCTTGAACGGTGGAACCTTCACCTACGCGAACGCCATCAGCGTCGCATCTGGAAACACGGGAACCGCCACGATTTCGACCAACGGCGGCTCACCGACCTTCAGCGGTGCAATCACACTCAACACTCACGATTTAAGGTTCCTGAACAGTGTCGCTGGCCAGAATACCGCGGCGACTGGTGGGATCTCAGGAACCGGAAACCTCCTGCTCAACGCCAACAACACGGGAACCATCACGCTCTCCACCACGTCGGTCAACAACGTCGGAACCATCACCAACAGCGGAACCGGCGCGGGTGCGGCCACGATCAGCGCCGTCATCGGCGCGAACGTCACCGGGATTGTCCAGAACAGCGGCACGTCCCCGCTGAACTTGAGTGGAGCGAACACCGCTTTCGCGGGTGGAATCACGATCAGGGCGGGAACCGTGGCAGGCGCGACGAGTGCCTCGGCGTTCGGCACCGGAACCATCACACTGGGTGACTCCACTGGATCCGCCTCAACGTCCTTGAATGGTGCGGCCTTCACCTACGCGAACGCCATCAGCGTCGCATCTGGAAACACGGGAACCGCCACGATCACCACCAACAGCGGAGCCCCGACCTACACAGGGGCCATCACGCTGAATAGCCACGATCTCAGATTCACCAACGGGGGATACAACATCGTCTCCTCCGGGGGAATCACCGGAACTGGAAACATCGGTTTGGCTTCCAACGGGATCGGAACCATCACGCTCTCCGGCACCTCGGTCAACAACGCGGGAACCATCACCAACAATGGAACTGGTACCGGCACCGCGACGATCAGCTCCGTGATCGGGACGAATGTCACCGGCGTGACTCAGAACAGCAGCACGTCCGGGCTGACACTTTCCGCTGCCAACACCTTCACGGGTTCCGTCACTGTCTCCGCAGGAACGCTGTCGGTGACCAATGCCACCGGCATCAGCACCTCCAGCGCAGTGACGATCGCTTCGGGAGCCAGCCTTGCTTTCAACTCCGTGAGCCAGACCATGGCCTCCGGAAAGACCCTCAGCATCGCCGGCTCCGGAGTCTCGGGAACGGGTGCCTTGCAGACCAACGGCTCGGCTTCCACGATCGCCTGGAATGGAGCCATCACCCTTGCGGCGGATGCCACCATCCGCATGAACGGCGAAGGAACCTTCACGACGGCCTCGACCGGCACGATCGCCCTGGGAACGTCCAGCCTTACCCTCAACCTTGATGGTTCCAAACACAACTCGTTGGGTGGAGTCATCACCGGAACCGGCGGGATCATCAAGGGCAGCACCGCCAATCTCGCCCTCAGCACCGCCAATACCTTCAGCGGTGGCGTGACGATCCTCGGCGGCACGGTGGTCACCTCCGGCAATGCAGCCGCTCTGGGCACTGGAAACGTTCAGCTCGGCGATACATCGGGCGCGCTCACGGCCACTCTGAACACCGGGGCCACCGCCCTGACGTTCGCCAATCCAATCAACGTCCGCGCGGGAAGCAGCGGCGCGAAAACTCTCGGCCACACCGGGACGGCAGCCGTCACCTACTCAGGAGCCGTCACCCTGAACACGGGTCTCACCATCGCGGCTTCTAGCAGCGGTGCCCTGACCATGGGCGCAGGTGGCATCAATCTCGATGCCAATACCCTCAACCTGAACATCACCGGCGCGGGCCGTATCTTCAACGACGGAGTCATCAGCGGCACAGGTTCGATCGTGATGAACGGTACCAGCACCGGCGACTGGGTCCCACGCGGAGCCCATACCTACAGCGGAGGAACCTCTCTGACCTCCGGGTTTGTTGCTGTTGACTTCGATTCGGCAGGACCTGCTGGAGCTCCGACTTCGGGCCCGTTCGGCACCGGGATCCTGACCTTGGGGGGCTCCCAGATGCGAGCCGGCTCCGGTGCGAGTCGCACGGTTGGAAATCCCATCTCTCTTTCCGCCAACACCAGCTTCTATACCGTTGCCTCCGAAAAGTCCCTTACCTTTTCAGGCCCCATCACCCTCACAGGTGCCACGCGCACCCTCACGAGTGCCGTTGGCACCTCCGTGGCAGGCCAGTCGGTCGTCTTCAGTGGAAACATCGGTGAAGCCACCTCGGGACTCGGAATCATCAAGGCCGGCAATGGAAACATCACCTTCACCGGCACCAACACCTACACCGGCAACACCGACATCACAGCCGGCAATCTCTCGATCGGCAGCACC
>JAIXVN010000287.1 GCA_027483005.1 Verrucomicrobiaceae bacterium | reverse complement strand
GTGGAGTCCTGCGCGATTCCTGGCCCCGGATCCTGCGGCGGCATGTACACCGCGAACACCATGGCCTCCGCGATCGAGGCGCTCGGCATGTCGCTTCCGAACAGCTCTGCCCAGGCCGCGATTTCCGATGACAAGATGCGCGACTGCTTCGACGCCGGGGCGGCGGTGCTGAACCTCATCAAGCTCGGCATCAAGCCGCGCGACATCATGACGAGGGAGGCCTTTGAAAACGCCATCACGGTGCTCATCGCGCTCGGTGGATCGACCAACGCCACCCTCCACATCCCCGCGATGGCCCATGCCGCCGGGGTGGACATCACGCTCGACGACTTCGAGCGGATCGGAAAACGAGTGCCGGTGCTCGCCGACCTCAAGCCTTCCGGCAAGTATGCCATGGCCGATCTCGTCCGCATCGGTGGCACCGTGCCGCTGATGAAGATGCTGCTCGAAGGCGGCCTGCTTCACGGCGACTGCATGACCGTCACCGGTCGCACGATGCGCGAGAACCTCGACAAGCAGGACATCAGCTATCCAGCCGGTCAGGAAATCATCCGTCCACTTTCCAATCCGCTCAAGAAGGACAGCCACCTCCGCGTCCTCTACGGCAACCTCGCCGAGGGTGGAGCGGTCGCGAAGATTTCCGGCAAGGAAGGCGAGCAGTTCACCGGCAAGGCCCGCGTCTTCAATTCCGAGGATGATGCGATGAAAGCCATCCTTGCCAAGCAGATCAACCCCGGCGACGTCATTGTCATCCGCCTGGAAGGACCGAAGGGTGGTCCCGGCATGCGTGAGATGCTCGGACCGACCAGCGCCATCATGGGACTCGGACTTGGCAAGACCGTGGCCCTCATCACCGACGGACGTTTCTCCGGTGGCAGCCACGGCTTCGTCGTCGGCCACATCACCCCGGAAGCCTTCTGTGGCGGCACCATCGGCATCCTCGAAGAGGGCGATGAAATCGTCATCGACGCCGTCAACAACCGCATCGACGTGAACCTTCCTGCCGAGGTCATCGCCGCCCGCAAGGCCGCCTGGGTCCAGCCCGCTCCGCGCTACACCCGTGGCGTGCTGGCGAAGTATGCCAAGCTCGTCTCCACCGCCAGCGAAGGCGCGGTGACGGACAAGGGGTTGTAGGAAATCCGAAACTCGGCATCTGAAATTCGAAACGAAGAGGGGTGGATCCCATGCGGCGGAAACAGGATTCTCTGCCGCATGGGGTGAGGTGGGCGGTATGGGTGCTGGGGGCGTGTGGGCACTTGTTTCTCGTGCCCGCTTGCATTTCGGCCCATTTGTCCTCGTGATTTGTGCCTTTCTGGCAGTCGGATCGATGATCACCCCTTGGCAGGCTGACCTGATCATGTGCGTGCCTTGCTTTGGAAGTCTGATGGGAATAGGAATGGTGCTGGTGTCGCAGTCCATTGAGGCAGCTCATTCTCATGGAGAGAGACGTTTCGATTCGAAGGCTGCATGGACTGAAGTGAAAGAGCTCGGCTGCTACGAAGCTGCGGTGATTTGTTTCGTTGGTGCACTGACCGCAGGACTCCAGCTTGTTTTTCCGCCGATGGCCGCGAGCTTGAAACCCGGCTTGTGGGTGGTGATGGGGCTTCACGTCTGGATTGCACTGATGGCGGGTTGTTTGCCCCGCTGGCTGGCGGTCCGTTGGTCCCAAGGCTGATTCCTAGAGGGGATTCCCCATTGAGCGGCCGCTGGTCACCGCTCCCGGTGCATCAAGGTTTCGGAGCAGGACCGGCAAATTAAGCGGTCTGCGGCTTTTTTCCGCGTGACGCCGAAGGGGGGGCTGTTAAGAACGCGCATCGATGGCGGGCAAGCTCACGTATCAGCAGGCAGGAGTGGACACGCGCAAGGCGGCCGCTCTGGTAGGGGACATTGGCACACACGTGCGCCGGACGCAGGTCAATCGCAAGCTGTTCGGGGCCTTCGGGCTCTTCGCAGCCTGCTACGACCTGAGTTCCTACCGCGAGCCGGTGATGATGACCGGCTGCGACGGCGTGGGCACCAAGCTGGAGCTGCTCCTGGAGCACGATCTCCTCGAAACCGCCGGCAAGGACCTGGTGGCGATGAGCGTGAACGACATCATCACCACCGGCGGAGATCCGCTGCTGTTTCTCGACTACATCGGGATCGCTGCCCTCAATGAGGAGAAGATCACGCGGTTGATCGCGGGAATGTGCGATTACCTCGCTGACTGCGATTGCATCCTGGCGGGCGGGGAAACGGCTGAGATGCCGGGCATCGTGCCTCCGGACGTGATCGAACTCTCAGGCTTCTGCATCGGCTGCGCCGAAAAGTCCGACCTCATCGACCCGACGACCGTGGCGGTGGGCGATGTGCTGATTGGATACGCCTCCGACAGCATTCATGCCAACGGATGGTCACTGGTCCGCCGGGTCCTGAAGGAATTCCCAGGCGAAGTGACCGACGACGAACTCGCCGCCTGGCTGAAACCCACCCGTCTCTATCATGACGTCGTGCGCGATCTGAAGGCTTCCGGAGTGAAGCCGCGCGCCTACGCCCACATCACCGGTGGAGGCCTTCCGGAAAATCTGGAGCGCCTGTTCCGAGGCATGGGGGCCGACCTTGAGATCCCGAAATGGGAAATGCCCGGTGCCGAGAAGCTTTTCGCCCACGTGGATGCGGAGGACCGCTTCCACACCTTCAACATGGGGATCGGCTGGGTGGCCATCGTTTCCGAATCCGAAGTCGAAACCGCCCTCAAGGCAGGTCCGGGAGGAACGGTCATCGGACGCATGGTTGACGCAGAGGGTGTCCGGGTGAAGGTTCGGGGCGAGTAAGGCGCACGCAAACTTCCGTCCGATGAGCGATTTTCTGAAACACGAGTGCGGGATCGCAGCAGTCCGTCTCCGCAAGCCCCTGGCCTACTATCTCGATCGTTACGGCACCTGCCTTTGGGGTTTCAACAAGCTCTTCCTCCTCATGGAGAAGCAGCACAACCGCGGTCAGGACGGCACCGGCATCGGCTGCGTGAAACTCGACATGCCCGTCGGCCAGCCCTACGTGAACCGCCGCAGGGGAATCGAGCAGGACGCCCTCGCGCAAATCTTCCGCAAGGAGGTCAAGAGCTTCCACAAGATGTCCCGGAAGGGGCTGCTCGATCCGAAGAACCCGGCCAGCGTCAAAAACAACTTCGACTTTGCGGGCGAGATTCTCGTCGGCCATCTCCGTTATGGCACCTCCGGGGATTTTGACGAGGGAAGTTGTCATCCCTATCTGCGTCGCAGCAACTGGCCGACCCGGACCTTGATGGTGATGGGGAATTTCAACATGACCAATGCGGCCGAGTTGAATCAGGTGCTGCTGGAAAGAGGCCAGCACCCGATCTTCGGCACGGACACCCAGACCGTCCTCGAGGAGATCGGCTATCATCTCGATGAGGCCCACACCGATCTCTACCGCAAGCTGCGGGATGCCGGCACGGATGGGCGCGAAATGCCGGCCCGGATTTCCGAGGAGCTCAACATTCCCCAGATCGTCGGCGAATCCGCCCAGGCCTGGGATGGAGGATATGCAATCTGTGGCGTGGTCGGAAATGGTGACATGTTCGTCATGCGTGATCCCCATGGCATCCGCCCCTGCCACATGCTGGTCACCGAGGACGTCATCGCCTTCGCGTCCGAGCGTGTGCCCCTTATGACTGTGTTCGAAGCCTCCGCCGACCAGGTCAAGGCCGTGGACCCGGGTTCCATCATCACGATCAAGTCGGACGGCACCTTCAGCGACGTTGAGTTCGCGCCACCGAGGTCCTTCACGCCCTGCTCGTTCGAGCGGATCTATTTCTCCCGCGGCAATGACCCCCAGATCTACCGGGAGCGCAAGGCCATGGGGGCGGCTCTGGTTCCGCAGGTCGTCGAGTCCATCGGCGGGTCCTTCGACAAGGCGGTGTTCTCCTTCGTGCCGAACACGGCCGAGACCGCCTACTACGGACTGATGGACGGACTGCGTCTCTATCGCCGCCAGGAGGTCCGTTCTGAAATCCTGAAGTCCGTCGCCAGCGGAGATCTCACGGCGGAGAAGCTGGACGACCTGATCCTGCGGAACTGGCCGCGTGGCGAAAAGCTCGCCCACAAGGACATCAAGATGCGGACCTTCATTTCCCAGGAAAAGGGTCGCGATACCCTGGTTTCGCACGTCTATGATATCACCTACGGTCTTGTCCGTCCGGACGACGTCCTCGTGGCACTGGACGACTCGATCGTCCGCGGCACCACGCTGAAAAAATCGATTCTCAAGATCCTCGCCCGCACCTCGCCGCGGAAGATCGTCGTTTGTTCCACTGCTCCCCAGATCCGTTATCCGGATTGTTATGGCATCGACATGTCTGAAATGGGCAAGTTCATCGCCTTCCAGGCCGCCGTTTCCCTGCATCGCAAGGCGGGCAGGCAGTCGCTGCTCGATCGGGTGTATGAGGAATGCCGCGAGGAAATGAAGAAGCCTGCCGCCGAGCGCGGCAACCGGGTCAAGGGCATCTACGCGGACTTCACCGATGAGGAGGTTTCCGCCGAAGTCAGCCGCATGGTCTGTCCGGAGGAGATCGAATGGCACGGTGAGGTGGATGTCATCTTCCAAACCATCGAAAACCTCCGCGCCTCGATCAAGGGCAACTGCGGTGACTGGTATTTCACCGGCAACTACCCGACACCCGGCGGCTACGCCATGGTGAACAGCGCCTACATCCGTTGGTATGAAGGCGGGGGTGGCCGGAGCTACGATCTGCCGCTCTAACAGAATGGACCGCGAACTTCAGTTCGCACGGGATCTGAGAACCCGGCGAACCCAAGTCCGCGGTCCAACTTCACATCGCTGTTCACGGAGGGGCGGGTCTTGTCGAAGGCGTGGAGGAACGTCGTTTGCTCAGACCTGGCGGCGCGTCCCTTCAGATTCGGGCCTCGAATGAATGGAGATTGCGGGCAGACCTCACCGCAAACTCTCCCTCTTGTCTTCATTCGGGAAACGGGGTAGATTGCTCGCATGGCAGCCAATTCCGAACTTCCAAAGAATTTCGATGCGAATCCTTTGTTTCTTGAGGTGATGGCGGAGGCGCTTGCGATTCAGGACCGCTTTTCAGCCGAACCTGTGTACGCCAAGACAGGAAAAGGCAGTTTGAAAAGCGCGGGCGTAGAGGAACTCAAACAGATCAAACTTCTGAACCGCAAGTGGGTTGAAGATCCTGCAAGATGAAATCTATTGGCTTTTGGCTGGAACCTTTCACCTGGGATTTCGTAACGGCCCAGAATCAGGTGCTTTGCAGCCAGAAATCCGCCCATCATGGACCGACGTCCGATGGGCATTTGGCAGCGATGCAGTTTTGGGAGGAGTCACGACTGAAAGAGATGGGGATCTTCGAAGTGATCGAGGTTTGCCGCAGATGTCATCGGATGGCTCCATTCACAAACTTCAATGGAAACACCTTCGCGGCCATCGCCCGAATCCTGGTTCGGAAGCTGAATCTTGATGCGGAGACCGAGTACATCGCCCGCAGCCTCGCCGGCCACATCGTGGCGGGTGTCGCCAGCGACGAGGAGGTTGAGGCGTTCCGGAAATTCTGTGATGGGCTCGATTGATTCCGTTGTCATCCATTCTCGCCAACGCTGCATTTGCCGCTAGATTCGCCCGCGAATGGGACAAGCCAAGAAACGACAGGGGGCCGATGCGGAGTCACCCAAGGCGATCCGATGGATCTGGTGGCTGATGCCTGTGACGGCGGTGGCCGTGACCGCCATTTTCATGATCAGCCGTCAATCGAAGCCGATTGCCGTGCCGCTTGCATCAATCGAGGCACCCGCTCCGATCCTGCTGCCCGAGGACCAGGTTCACGCAGGCTACGTCGGATCGGAAAGCTGCAAGGCCTGCCACGCGGCGGAGTTCGAGAAATGGAAGACCTCCAATCACCATTTCGCGGAGCGGCAGGTGGCCGAGGGCATGGATCACGCGGCTTTTGCTCCGGGCCGGACGATTTCCCACGGCACCCAGACCTCCGAGGCGAAGCTTGATGAAAAGGGCCTGGCCCAGTTGGTCACGACCGGTCTAGGCAATGTCAAACAGCCCTACACGATCCGCCGGGTGATCGGACATGATCCCTTGCGGCAGTTCCTTGTGGATGGTCCAGGCAGCCGGATGCAGACACTGGAGCTGGCCTTCGATCCCCACAAGTCCGAGTGGTTCAATGTTTATGGAAAGGAGGACCGCCAGCCCGGCGAGTGGGGGCACTGGACCGGTCGGGGCATGAACTGGAACGCCCAGTGTGCCAGTTGCCACAACACGCGGGTCCGTAAAAACTATGACTCCAGTAGTGACAGCTACCGCACCACGATGGTGGAGCAGAGCATCGGCTGCGAGTCCTGCCACGGCCCGATGAAGGAACACGTCGATTGGCAGGGGAAAAAGCCCGCCGTGGGGACGAAGGATCCGACGGTGAAGAAGCAGACCAAGGAACAGATGCTCGCCACCTGTGGAGCCTGTCATGCGCGTCGCGGTGAGCTTTCCGGCGATCTGGTTCCAGGTGATTCATTCTACGATCACTTCACGCTCAGCATTCCGGATGGCAGCGACCTTTTCTATCCCGACGGCCAGATCCACGAGGAGGACTATGAACTCACCGCTTTCATGGGCAGCAAGATGCATGCGGCCGGGGTGAGCTGCGAGGACTGCCACGATCCTCACACCGGCAAGCGGCTCGCCGAAGGCAACGCCCTCTGCATGCGCTGTCACTCCGGCACTCCGCAGCCGGGGATTTCGAAGCCCGCTCCTGCGATCAATCCCATCACCCACAGCCATCACGGTGACGCCAGCTCGGGAAATCTCTGCACCTCCTGCCACATGCCGGTCACGACCTACATGCAGCGCCACCCGCGACATGATCATGGCTTCACCATTCCCGACCCCAAACTCACCAAGGACCACGGCATCCCGAATGCCTGCAACCGCTGCCACTCCGACAAGGACGCGGCCTGGGCGCAGCAATCGGTTGAGGCCTGGTATGGTGCCAAGATGGAGCGACCCACCCGCGCACGAGCCACGCTGTTTGCGAATGCGCGCACCGGCCGACCTGAGGCCCGCGAGGGCCTGATTGCCTTCCTCAAGCAGCCCAACGAACCGCTCTGGCAGGCCTCCGCCTCGTTGCTGTTAGGCTCCTGGGCGGATGATGAGGCGGCCTCGGGCGCTCTCGTTTCCCAGCTCAAGCATCCGCACCCGATGGTCCGCGAGGCGGCGGTCCGGTCCCTTGGGCCGGTTTCGGAACGGTTTGAAAAAGTGCTGAAGCCGCTGCTCGATGACCCCTCGCGGAACGTGCGGGTCGCCGCTGCGTGGGCCTTGGTGGCGACGGTCGATCCCGACTCGAAGGCTGGAAAGGAACTTCTCCACATGCTTTCCCTCAGCGCCGATCAGCCGACCGGACAGATGCAGCTCGGGCAGTATGAGTTCTCACGTGGCAATACCGCCGAGGCCATCGCGCATTTCCGGAAGGCCGTCGAATGGGACTCGGGCTCGCCGCCATTTCACCACGATCTCGCCATCGCCTTGAGTTCGACAGGAGACAGCTCCGGCGCGATTCGTGAACTCCAGGCCGCCATCAAGCTCGCCCCTGAGAACGCCGAGTATCATTACAAGCTCGCCCTTGCGTGGAACGAGGCGGGTTCCCTGCCGAATGCCATCGCCGCACTGGAAACAACCGTGAAGCTCGATCCCGGGATGCCCCGCGCCTGGTTCAACCTCGCCGCCGCCTACTCAAGAAACGGCAATCGCACCAACGCGATGCAGGCCGCCCAGCAAGCCGCTGCTCTCAATCCCTCCGACCCGGAAGTCATGCAGTTGCTCCAGTCGCTGAGGCCGCCGCGCTGATTTCGACCGATGACCAATCCCTTCCTCACATGCCCGCCAAACCCGCTGGGGGCGGTGTCGGCTGGTTCAGCCGAATCGTCGGCACAAGCGAGGAGAGCAAGGACATAAGGCCGCGAGAAGTCCTGAAACCCGAGTGATCGGTTTGCGATGATCCCGATTGAAAAAAGCGTGCCGCTTGGCCTCATTCCGTGCCTTGATGGTGGCCAGATGAAAACCTATCTCGTCATGACCGTCCTCGGGCCCGACCGTCCCGGCCTTGTCCGTGCCCTTTCCTCAAAGATCGCCGACCTCGGTGGCAACTGGCTTGAAAGCCGGATGGCGCGTCTGGCGGGTCAGTTCGCGGGCATCCTGCGGGTGGAGTGCGCCGAAGCGGATGCCGACCGGATCATTGACGAGCTCAAGGGCTTCGAGGCGGAAGGGCTCTCCGTCATCGCCGTTCGCGAAAAGGCCACCGACTCCCCAGCCCTGCGGACCCTCACCATCGACATCGTCGGCAATGATCGTCCCGGCATCGTCAGGCAACTCGCGGCCGCCATCGCGGGTGCGGGAGGCAACGTCGAGGAACTCGTCACCGGTCTGGAAAGCGCGGCGATGAGCGGTCAGCCGCTGTTCCGCGCGCACGGGGAAATCTCACTGCCAGAGGGTGCGGATGAAGCGGCGCTGGTGGCGGCGATTGAGAAGCTGGGGACGGATCTCTCGGTGGACGTGAGATAGAAACCTCGAAATTCTCAAGCCGAACGAAGTGCTTCCCGAACGGACTGCGGATGGGTAGCGGCGATTTTCAGGAGGGTCTTGGCTGCACCGCTTGGGCTGCTGGTGTGTTGCTCCCATTTGTGAAGGGTGCGGACGCTCACGCCGATGAGCTGGGCAAACTGGGTCTGGCTGAAGCCCATGGCCTTGCGAATAGCGGCAGGATCGGGGTCGCTGGAATGGATGGGGGGCTCAGGCAGCGTCTGGGCTTTCCCGGTGAGGTAGGTGACAAGATCTTCCGCGATGTCCTTGAGCTGGGGGATGACCTCCTCGGGCGTGTTGCCATGGCAGCACTCACCCACAAGCCCGGTAATGGAACCGACAAAAACCTGATCCTCATCACTCCACCTCACGCTGAGAGGATAGTTCCGTGCGAGGCGGGTGGCTTCTTTGGCGGAGATCTTTTTCATGACTTGGACTCGTTGATCTTTTCGGCAATGTGACGTTCCAGATAAGCCTTGGCATCGTCGCCGTCGCGTCCTGGAATGATGGCAGGGATTTTCACTGCTGGGTGGGTGAACTTCCGGTGACTCCCCTTGCCTCCTTGCACGAGGACGAATCCTGCCTGCCGAAGGTCTCTGAGGAGGTCAACGATTTCCCGGCGTAGTTGCAACAACCTGTCCATTTTGGACAGGGCTGCAACTTCATTCAACGCCGCGCCGCTTGGAAATGCGGATCGAATTCATGCCTTTCCTGATTCTTGCAACGCGCAACGCCGCGATCGATGTCGTCGGCAATCACCGCCCCCACATATCAAGCAGCTTCCGTCACGGCGGCGGGGGGCAACGTCGATTGCGGAGCAATCTTCAATGATCATGATTCATCACGCTCGAAGACAAGTGCCTGTGATGCGCCGGGCGGAGAAAGAGTGATCACTTTCCATTCCTTGCTGCCCTTTGCGGCAATGGCCGGCATGTGTTCCGAGCTGAGCTTCAATTCATCCTGTTGGTCTGTCGATTCAACCGTGAGAGGGATAACATTCTGACCAAGAACAAGAGAAGCACTACCATCCTTGGCAAGAGTGAGTTTCATGCTCTTGAACCTCTCGATCTGCTCGGCCCTCTTTTCAGGAGGAACACCTTGTAGCCCGCTTTCGACATTGATGTGCCACTCTCCGGTTGGGCCGTTGTAGGGCTTTGACTTGGCGATGGCTTGGAGGGCATCAAGCTGATCGGAGTCAATCTGACGCCGCACGCCTTTCAACGGGTTGCCGGAGCGGAGCGGCATGTAAATGTCAGCCCCGGAAACCGGGAATTCGAAAGGACCGGCG
>JAIXVN010000570.1 GCA_027483005.1 Verrucomicrobiaceae bacterium | reverse complement strand
GTCGCTATCACTCGATCGGCCTCCTGATCCAGGATCTCACCAATCCCTTCTTCTCCACCCTCGCCGACGAACTCGAGGCCGCCGTCGAGGAGCGCGGCTACGATCTCATCGTGGAAAACTGCCGCTCCAGCCTCGTTCGCGAGCGCCATCTTTTCAGCGACCTCAGCGACCTCGAGGTCGATGGCATGGTCGTCTGGCTCAGCGACAACTCGGCGTTCGAAACCGAACTCGCCACCGCCTTCAAGGGCCCGCTGCCCTTCGTCGCCCTCGGCTGCGGCAGTTCTTCGCTGCCGATTCCGGTCGATTCCGTGGTCAGCAATTTCACCGAAGGCCTCCAGCAGGCGGTCGATGCCATGTTCGAACTCGGCCATCGGAGATATGCCTTCCTCAGCGCGCTCGCCGAAGGCCAGGCCGACGGCTCCCGTCCCGACCTGCTCACCCGCATGCTGGCGGAAAAGGGCGTGCCCCAGTCCTCGATCCAGATCCTCCGCTCCAGCCACTCGATCGACAGCGCCTGCGAAACGGTCACCTCCTTCCTGAAATCCTGCGGCAACGAACGGCCGACCGCCCTGTTCGCCATCAACGATCTCTCCGCCATCGGCGCGATGCGGGCCGCCATCGAATGCGGGCTGCATGTGCCGAAGGACCTCTCGATCGTCGGCGTCGATGACGTGCCGATGGCTTCCTACCTGCCGGTCACGCTCTCCTCGATCCGCCAGCGCTACCGCAAGATCACCCGCGCGGCGGCGGATCTTCTGATTGCCCGCATCGAGGGAACGGTGGAGGATCCCACGGTTCCCACCCAGGTCATTTTCCCCACCCACTTCGTGGCCCGCGAGAGCGTTGGCCCGGCCGTCTCCTGATTTCCTTATCTTGATTTCCTTATTATAAAATCCATGTCCAACTCCAGCATCACCAACCGCTATCAACTGGCCCGCGAACAATACGCCGAACTCGGTGTCGACGTTGACAAGGCCATCGCCATCCTCAGCCAGATCCCCGTTTCGCTTCATTGTTGGCAGGGCGACGATGTGGGCGGTTTCGAAAGGACCGGCGAGGCGCTTGGAAATGGTCTGGCCGTGACCGGCAACTACCCCGGCAAGGCCACCAATCCCGAGCAACTCCGTTCCGACCTCGACAAGGTCACTTCGCTTCTTCCCGGCAAGCACCGCCTCAACCTCCATGCCTGCTACGGCGAGTTCGGTGGCAAGAAGGTCGATCGCGATGCCGTCGGCGTGGAGCATTTCCAGAACTGGATCGACTGGGCGAAGCAGAAGGGCATGGGGCTCGACTTCAACCCGACCTACTTCGCGCATCCCCTCTCCGACGATGGCTTCACGCTCTCCCACAAGGACGACGCCGTGCGCAAGTTCTGGATCGAGCACGGCAAGCGATGCCGTGAAATCGGAGCCTCGATGGGCAGCCAACTCGGCAGCACCACCGTCACCAACTTCTGGATTCCCGACGGCTACAAGGACCTGCCTGCCGACCGCAAGGCCCCGCGCGAACGCCTCACCGCCTCGCTCGATGAAATCTTCACCAAGCAGATCGACCCCGCCGTCCACCTCGACGCCGTCGAGTGCAAGCTTTTCGGCATCGGCTCGGAAAGCTATGTCGTCGGCTCCCACGAGTTCTATCTCGGCTATGCGGTGACCCGCCAGAAGGTGCTCTGCCTCGATGCCGGTCACTTCCACCCGACCGAAGGCATCGCCGACAAGATTTCGTCCGTCATGCAGTGGCTGCCGCGCATCCTCCTCCACGTCTCCCGCGGCGTGCGCTGGGACAGCGACCACGTCGTCATCCTCAACGACGACCTCAACCAGATCGCCCAGGAACTCGTTCGGGGTGAATTCGTCGGTCGCACCCACATCGGCCTCGACTTCTTCGATGCCAGCATCAACCGCATCGCGGCCTGGGTCATCGGCACCCGCGCCATGATCAAGGCCCTGCTCATCGCCTTGCTCGAACCCACCGACAAGCTCCGCCAGATGGAAAACGAAGGCGATTTCACCGGTCGTCTCGCCCTGCTCGAAGAGCTCAAGACCATGCCCTTCGGCGCGGTCTGGGATTACCACTGCGAAAAGATGGGCGTCCCCGCCGGCCTGGCCTGGTTGGAAGAGGTCCGCAGCTACGAGCGCGACGTGATTTCGAAGCGCTGATCTTGCGGGGCCGGAGCAGATCGACTAACAAGCCGTCATGATCGATCTGCTCGTCCGCCTCTACGACCTGCCTCCCTCCGCCGACCTCTACCGAGAGGTCGCGGAAAAGGGCGTGACGCTGCGTCGGGCGCGGGCCTTCGAGCTGCACACCGTCGCCGCCTTCGCGGCCGAGCATTTCTCGCCGAAGTGGGTCAGCGAGGTGACCGTCGCGCTTTCCCGCCAGCCGATCGCCTGCTTCATCGCCACACGCGACAAGAAGATCCTCGGCTTCGCCTGCTACGACACCACCATGCGCGGCTTCTTCGGTCCCACCGGAGTCTGTCAGGAGGCGAGGGGGCTGGGTTTGGGAAAAGCCCTGCTCTTCAAGTCACTCGAAGCCCTCCAGGACCTCGGCCACGCCTACGCCATCATCGGCGGAGTCGGCCCGAAGGAGTTCTACTTCAAGGCCTGTGGAGCCATCGAGATCCCGGGAAGCGATCCAGGCATCTACCCCGACATCCTGCCGTAACGGCCCTGGACTGCGGCGACTTGTCTCCGCTCTAGGCGCAGGAGGCTTGCCGACGGGAACAGAGCCCGACTCCCCGCCACAAGTGGCCAGGGCCGGAAGCCGGAGACGAGCCTCCGCAGTCCAATCCGTCCCCTTCTGCAGACGCCCGGCGTATCGGGTTGCGGGTCCTCTGCAAAGGGCTTGCAAAGCCCTTCTCCGTATTGGTCTGTCAGACCTTCAGATCACGCCGGAGGTCGCCTTCGATCTGCCGTGTCCACCCGGGGGCGACCTGGGCTTGTTCGGCGAAGTCGCTCCACACGGAGATCGCGGTGTGCACGTCCTTGAGGATCGATTTCGCCTTCGGGGTCTTCACGTTGGCGGCGGCGGCGGCCTCCAACAGATCGCTCGTCGTGAAGTCGTC
>JAIXVN010000071.1 GCA_027483005.1 Verrucomicrobiaceae bacterium | reverse complement strand
AGCTCGGTGGTGCAGACGCCGGTGAAGGCCATCGGCACGAACAGCAGCAGGATGTTCTTCTTGCCGATCTCGTCGGAAAGCTTGACCAGCGCCGGACCTTCGGCGGTTTTGGTGACGAGGGTGAAATCAGGGGCTTTGTCGCCGAGTTGGAGTGCCATGGTGGATTGTGGTTGTTTGAGAGTCGGCACGAACTGTAGAAGCCGCTGTTCTTAGGTCAACCCACGGTTAGTCTTATGTCATTCGAATTCTCCCAACTCGGCACCCGTCTCGGCACGGGCAGCGGCATCGAGGAACTCATGGACGACCTGGGCCATGCCCTCGCCAGCGGTGGACCCGAAATCCGCATGCTCGGCGGCGGCCAGCCGGCACGAATTCCCGGAATGAATTCCGTCTGGCGCAGGCGACTGGAAGAGCTGCTCGAAGAACCCGCCGGACTCGACCGCGCCCTGACCAGCTACGATGCGCCTCGTGGCAACCCGCGTTTCCTCGAAGCGATCGCGAAGCTCTTCAAGGACTCCTTCGGCTGGAACATCGGGCCGGAAAACGTCGCCATCACCTCCGGCGGCCAGACCGCTTTCTTCTTCCTCTTCAACCTCCTCGCCGGGGAAATGCCCGATGGTCGCCGCAGGAAGATCCTCCTGCCGCTGGTCCCGGAATACATCGGCTACGCGAACCAGTCCGCCTCCACCGACCTGTTCCGCGCTTTTCCGCCGGTCATCACCGAGACCGGCCCGCACGAGTTCAAGTACGGCGTCGATTTCGACAAACTTGAGGTCGCGGACGACGTCGGCGCGATCTGCGTGTCCCGCCCGACCAATCCCACCGGCAACGTCCTCACTGACGCCGAGGTCGCCCACCTTTCCGATCTCGCCAAGGCCCACAACATTCCGCTGATCCTCGACAACGCCTACGGAGCCCCCTTTCCCGGCATCATCTTCACCGACGCGAAGCCCTTCTGGGACGAGCATGTCGTCCTCACCTACAGCCTCTCGAAAATCGGCCTGCCCGCCACCCGCACCGGCATCGTCATCGGGCCGCCGCAGATCATCCGCGCGCTGGGCTCGATGAGCGCCATCGTCGGTCTGGCCAATCCCAACATCGGTCAGCAGATCGTCCTGCCCCTCGTCGAGTCCGGGGAAATCCTCCGCCTTTCGAAGGAAGTCGTCCGACCTTTCTACGAGGAAAAATCCCGTCTCGCCGTCGCCGCTGCGCACGAGATCTTCGGCGAGGACTTTCCGTGGCGCGTCCACCGCAGCGAAGGCGCTCTGTTCCTCTGGCTGTGGTTCCCCGGCCTGCCGATCTCCTCGAAGGAACTCTACGAACGCCTCAAGAAACGCGGCGTCCTCGTCATCCCCGGCCACTGCTTCTTCTTCGGCCACGAGGATCCCAACTGGCGTCACCAGCACGAATGCCTCCGCATCAGCTTCGCCATGGACGAGCCCATCGTGAGGGATGGCCTGCGGGTCATCGCGGAAGAGGTGAGGGCGTGTCGGGGGTGATCTCCACGAAGTGGCTGTCCCGAGGCCAAGCGTTCGCCGAAGATCCCTGGACTGCGGAGACTCGTCACGCTCCAGGCGCTGGAGGCTTGCCGACGGGATAGGAGTCACTTCCCTCCAAAAAAGGCCACTCCGGAAATGGGAGGAGGTCTTTCCAATCGCAGGGATCTCAGTGTTCAGACTTTCAGTGCTTTTCCGTCCAGACCTGGTGCAGGGCCAAGGTGGCTGTCGCCTTGTTCGGCCTGTCGGATCTCCCAGAGATCATCGTCGGCGATCCAGTCCTTCAGCATGCCAACTCTTCGTTCGGGATGTTCACCAGGTTTCCGGATGTTGGAGCCTTCGCCCAACTTGATGTTCGGAGTCTGTCTTCCGTCCTTCATGGGCGGATGCAGGAAAGTCATCTGGTCTCTCCCCTTGTCACTTGGTGCTTAGAGCTTTGCCTCGAGGGTTCCCTCGGTGACTCCGAGCTTTTCCAGAGCGGTGACGCGGCGCAGAAGGGTCACGGAATCGCTTTCACCGGAGACGAGTGCCTGGTAGGCGCGGATGGTGCGGGTGGCGGCTTCCTGGTCTTCGTCGAGGAGTTCGATGCGGAACTTGGAAAGGCCGGTGGCGCGGAGGTCGTCGAAGAACTTCGCACCGGTCTGGGCGCGGCCGTTGAAGAGGGTGTTGCGGCAGCCGACGTCGGCCATGAGCCGGTGGAGCTGGCCGACGCGGTCGCGCAGGTGGACGACGTGTTTCTCACAGGGCCGACCGCAGTCCTTGTAGGTGGTGCCGCTGCTGAGGAAGGTGCAGAACACGCAGTGCTCCATGTGGAAAAGCGGCATGTGCTGGTGGAGCGTCAGCTCGAACCACTCCGACGGCGCGGCGTTGAGCAGATCGAGGACCTGGGAAATGTTGAGGTCGTAGGAAACGGTGACCGATTCCAACGCGGCGGCTTCCATGAGCAGCTTTGCGGTGATCGGGTTGGCGACGTTGAGCGAGAAGTCGCCGACTTTCCGGAGGTCGCTACGATGCTTGTAGTATTCCAGCGCGGCAAGATTGCGGACCAGGACGCCGTCGGGCTTCGCGCTCTCGATCAGCTTGAGGTAGCCGTTCTCGCCGGGCTTCAAGATCCGGGGCGTTGCGAGGATGATTTCGGATTTCGGATTTCGAGGTTCGGATTCAACCAGAGCCACCGCATCCTTGTAGCGCCGGGGATCTTCGAAGTCGCAGTAGATCGTTTCGATGCCGAGTTCGCGGGCGGCCTCGACCTGTTCGAGGCTGCGGCAGAGCACGCTGAGGCGTGGATGGGGGATAGGAGATTGGGGATCGGGGATTGGTAGAAGATCGCGGTAGCTGCGGTTGTTTCTTGGTCCGATGGGGGTGGGCAGTTCGGGCTCTGGCAGCTGATCGACGAGGGCGCGGCGGAGGCGGTTGAGCTCGGAGACCGCGAGGTGGCAGTTGCCTTCGAGCTGGTT
>JAIXVN010000249.1 GCA_027483005.1 Verrucomicrobiaceae bacterium | reverse complement strand
GTAGGACTTGCCCTTGCCCGGATCTTCATCGGCCCGGAAGGCGAGGAAGATGTCCCCTTCGGCAGGATTGGGAACCGTGACCGCCCGGGATTCGGAGGCAAAGGCGATCAGGGCGACGGCCACCGCAAGGGACGATGAACCCAGCTACTGGGTGATCGACCCAGCGGGGTTCTTGGTTTTTCTAAAGTTCATAAACTGGTATAGTTTCATTTGACGAAATGAGGCGGGGTTTCAGGAAGGAGGAAAAAGGTCGGAGAGGTGGACCACCTGTTGGGAGGCAATCCGGCACCAGACACATCGCAAGCCCTGGGAGGGGTTCCGCGTCGGACGAATCACGGAGCCCTGGTTGGGTTGTCCGGAATCGGAGCCAATTTCCCAAGGAGTGGGTCAATCGGCGGGATGTTCGACAAGCATCAACGGTTCCTGGGTGTCAGGTCACTCGCCTCCGGCATCTTTGAAGCACCCTTACCAATCTCATCAAGTTAGTGTAGATTGCGGGCGACAGCGGCTTTCTACGCCACTTTGAGCGCGAGTCAACCCGTTTTCGACAAAATCCCGAAATTTCTCCTACCAACTAGGGGGGATTCGATTCCTGGGATTCAAAACCCGATGCTCTTGAGGAAAACCAGGGAGTCACGTCCGCTGGCTTCGTATTGGTAGCGCCTTGGCGCGGGAAGATCCGCCGGCGTCCCAAGGCTGTAGCCCAGTCGATCCCGGAAGAAATCCGCCGCACGATTGGTGAGGGCGAAGACTCTCGGAATGGCACGCTCACCCGCCAGCTTCTCGGCATGGTGAACCAGCTCCACGCCATATCCCCTGCCCTCGTGGGCCTGCTTCACATACAGGCAGGCGATTTCCGCGCAGTGGTCGTCGGGATACTCGTGCAGGGCCACGCAGCCCACGACGTTGTCGTCGATCGAGATGACCGAGTAGTCCTCGATCTTCGCGAGGATGTCCTCGTAGTTCCGCGCCACCAGGCGGGTGCGACGCACGGAGCGGCCGATCATTCCCAACAGCTCGGGAATGTCCTCCTCACGCAGCGGACGGATTTCCCGATAGCTGTCGGCGTGGATCATGGTGCCGACGCCTTCGTTCGAGAAAAGCTCGTCCACCAGCACGCCCTGACGGCGACCGTTGAGGACATGCACGCGCGGCACGCCACGAGCACAAGCTTTGGAGGCAGCTTCCAACAGCGAGCGGCCCTCGATGTCTGCTGCATTGACAACGAGCGCGTCGGCCTCGGTCGCGCGGATCGCATGGACCGGCTGGCCTTCGATCAGGATCGCCTCTTCAAGCAGGGCGATGACTTTCGAAACGCCGAGTCCTAGTGCGTAATCCACCACGGCTGGATCAAGCGGACCGGTGGCGGAGGCATCGACCACCGCCGACTGCCCCCGTGCGAGGATTTCCTTCGTCTCGGCGATCGAGGCCGGATCGGAAATCGGCGACTTCACCCGCGCGGCCATGATTTCGCACTCGAGGGTCCAGTCGTAGAGGTCCTTCAAGTCGCCACCGAGCACGCCGAGCACCAGCTTCACGCCGAGGTCTTCCAGCGCCGCGAGATCGAGCAGGGTTTCGGCCACGGCCGGCTCCGGCAGCAGTCCGGCTTCGATCAGGACCAGAAACGTCCGGCCGCGGAACTGCGGGATGTATTGAAGGACTTCGCGAATGTCACCGAGCTGGGCCACGGACGGAGATCTATCAGGCTGCGACGAGCTCGGAAAGATCGGAGATGGGCCGCGTTCGGTTTCGCCAGCCCATGGCGAGTCCGATCAAGCCGAAGCCGATGATCGGCCAGTCGCCCAACAGCGCATAGAGCGAGAACGGCGGATCGAGCGGAACCTTGATCCTGGCGAGCAGGCTGCCGTTGGTGAAATGACTGCCTTTTTCATCGACCAACGTGGAGAGGACCTCGCCCGTCATCGACACAGCGCCACTGACGCCGGTATTGGCACAGCGGAGCATCGGACGACGCAGCTCGATCGCACGGAACAGGGCATTGTTGAAATGCTGCTTCGCGGCCTCGCTTTCCTTGAACCAGCCGTCGTTGGTGACGTTGACGATCACCTGCGGACCAGGGCGGACGAACTTCCGTTCGAGGCGCGGAACGGTGTCTTCAAAGCAAACCGAAGGAATCAACCCGACCTTGGTGCCATGGAGGTTAACGATCAGAGGTTCGAGCTTCTGCCCTTCCGCAAACGAGCCGGTGTATTCGGTGCCGGACTGTTCCTCGTAGATCTTTTTCAGGAACGGGATCTCGTTCACGAACGGGATGGTCTCGCCGAAGATCACGAGATGGTGCTTCTGGAACGACTGGAGCTGGTCCTCCGGCGACATCACCACGAGCGAGTTCCAGATCCGGCCCTTTTCCTTTTCCACGGGCTGGTCGCCAACGAGCTCTCCTTCGAGCTCGGTCATGCCCTGGATCAAGGTGAACTTCCCACCCTCACGCACGCGGCCGATCGTTTCAAGATTCTGCCCCCACATCCGCCATGAGCCGTCATCAATCCTCAACAGCCGGCCTGAGAGCGCGGACTCCGGCCAGATGACAAGATCCGCAGCGCCCTTCTCCTTCAAGCCCTTCAGCGTCTCATCCTCATAGTCCATGTGGACCTTTTCCGGTTCCCAAAGCCAGCGACCGGCCTCCTGCGGGGCGTTGATCTGGACCAGAAGAGCGGAGAGATCGACCGACTCCGACCTCTTCATCATGGAAGTACGAAGGATCCCGTAGCCCGCGAGAGCAAGCAGCGACAACGCGGCCACCGACCAAAGACGGATTCGGACACGAAGCTGGATCGGAGCCAGCAACATCGGGGCGACGACCGATTGGATGAAGACGAGCACAGCGGACAATCCACACACGCCGAAAAGGTCCGCGGCCTGGGCGAAGATGAGTTTGTCATGCAGCCCGACGCCGAGCCCGTTCCACCCGAAGCCTGTCAGCAACCATCCGCGCAGCCATTCCAATCCGCCCCACACGAAGGCATTCGACAAGGCGATCGTGATCAGCCGCCCCACCGTCAGCGATTGACCCGAGCGGAATGGATTCCCCCAGGTCGCGGCAAAGGCCCCGAGGGCCGCCCAGTAAAACGCGAGGTAGGCAGGCAGGATCAACGCGCCCGCCCATGCCACCGTGTTGAGCCACTTCAGATTGATCACGAAAAACGCGAAGCCCGCAAGCCAGCCCAGTCCGAAGCCCTTCCAGCGGGCACGTCTCCCCTCCATCTTCCACAGAGCCAGCAGCAGTGGAATCAGGGCGATGAACACGAGGCTGGTCATCCGGAACGGCTCGAACACCAGCGCCATCAGCACTCCCGACAGCAGCGCACCCACCAGTGGCAACAGGACTTTCAATAACCGCATGCCGCGAGCGGACACGGAAACGCCCCGCCCTGCAAGCCGGGGAAATCCTCAGCCCATCGCCGCCTTGGTCCCCTTCTCCCACTTCAGGCCCCAGTCCTTCATCGCCAGAAGCACGGGCCGCAGCGCCTCACCTTTCGTGGTGAGCTGGTAGGCGAGATGCTTTCCGCCCTCAGGCGGCGTCACCCGCGTGGCGATGCCGTGACGGACGAGACGCTCCAGACGATCGCTCAGGACGTTCGTCGGAATGCCTTCAGGCGAGGCAGTGAAGTCCTTGAAACGACTGCGCCCCAGCATCAGGTCGCGCACCACCAGCAGCGTCCAGCGATCGCCGAACAGATCCAGCGAGCAGGCGAGCGGACAAGGAGAGCGGCGTTTCGAAGCCATGCTCGATGATGCCGGGATTTTCACTTGCTATCAACAAGCGTTTTGCTTTCATTTTGCAAGCATGACTGATTCAACCGAACTGCAGCTCGCCGCCCCCGGAGCAGGGCTTCCCTGGCCGGAGCAACTGATCGCCAACTTCATGGTGAAGCGCGGCATCCGTCGCACCTCACGCCGGGAAGTCTCCGCCCTGCTCGCCACCGAACGCCAGTTGATCCTTGATCTGGTGACTCCTCTTTCGATCGAAAAGGCCACGTGTCGCGTCCTCATTCAACGCCTCAGAGGACTGGAAGACAGCAGCCGCTATTGGTCGGCCTTCATGACCCTGGACCACCTTCGCATCGTCAACAGCGGCATCGCCGAGGCCATCACGCTGTTAGGTCAGGGAACGATGCCACCGCGCGAGGCCAGCACCGCCACGGTGAAACCCTCAGCGGCCCCCGCCCCATCGATCCTTTCCGACTTTGCAAACTCCTGCGATGCGATCGAACAGTCCGCGCGATTTCTTCCCGATCTGCACACAAAAGCCCGCTACGCCCATCCCTGGTTCGGCCCGCTCGACGCCGCCGGCTGGTATTTCATGAGCGCCTTCCATCTCCGCCTGCACCGGAAGCAGATCGAGGCGATCTTGAAGCGGGCTTGAGCATCATCCATTCGAGCTACCCATTGATTCCTCCTTGCCAAGGCCGATGCGAGTGGATGGCGTCGTCAGGCGTTGAAATGGGCTTTCAATTTCCTGCTTCTGATCCTGGCCGGCCTGCACACCCTGCGGGCCGCTCCCCAGCCCTGCACGGTCAAGGAGGCCATTGAGCTCAGTGATTCCGCCCTCAATCAGGCCGAACCGCGAGTGATCACCGGCCTGCTGACCTACTACGAACCCTCCCACCGGATGGCGTTTCTGCAGGATCGGACCGCCTCGATCTATCTTCAGATCAGGGACTCCCAGCCGGTTGCCGCTGGCGACTGGGTCGAGGTCACCGGCGTGGTCGATCCCGGAATCAACGGACGCAATCTGCGTGGACTGAAGCCAGAAACGAGCCCGATCATCCGCCGTCTCGGACCTGGCACCTGGCAGCCCGCGGTGCCGGCGAACGCGGCCGACATCGTTTCAGGCACCGTGAGCTCGATCTGGTCGAGCGTCGAGGGTCGGATCGCCGAGGTCGATGTGATCGGTGACCGGGTCAGGTTGACCCTCAAGGACCAACCGATCCTTCCAATCTACCTCCCCGGCATCAGTCAGGAGCGTTTGGCACCGAGCCATCTCAAGGGCCTGCATGTCCGGCTTTCGGGGGTTCCGGCGACCTCACTGATCTCCCCGAATCCGCCGGTGGTGCAGCACGTTTTCCTGGTGCCCTCGCTGTCACACATCCAGATCCGGGAATCGGACCGGACCACACGCTTTGACGCTCCGGATGTCCTGCTTCATGACCTCAGGTGGATTTCGGATCGGACAGAGGATGAACGGCGCGCCACGGTCCGGGGCACCGTGACCTGGAGGAAAAAGGGCGAAGGATTCTTCCTGCAGCGCGGCTTGAGCTGCGCGTGGATCCAGTGCACCGAAGCGATTTTACCCAACCCCGGCGATCGGATCGAGTGTTCCGGCATTGCCGGGGCCTATCATGCGGGTGGCGTGCTTCTCAGCGCGCTATGGAGGCCATCAAACGAGTCCCTCGGCCCCGTCAGCCCGTCGGAACCGCAGCCCGGAGAGCTCTCGTCAGATGAAGTCCACGGACGTTTGAGCCTGCTCAAGGGAACGGTGGTCCAGTCGTTCCGAAACCCGAGGGAGGACATCATCGTCCTGAGTCTCGGAGACTCACTTTTCACCGCGCACCTGCCAATCGAGCAGGGCCAGCAGGAGCCTGCCTTCATCCAGAACGGTGCCCGCCTCGAGGTCACAGGTATCGCCCTCAACAGGCCATCTCCCGCCATCGAACTCTGGAACGATCAGGGACGCATCCAGTTGCAATTGCGAACGCCGGACGACCTCAGGCTCCTTGCACATCCACCCTTCTGGACCTCCGCCCGCCTGGCCTGGTGCCTGTCCGGCCTGCTCATCTTCGCCCTCATCGCCGCCGCCTGGGTGTTCGCGCTTCGTCGAAAGGTCCGGCAGCAGGAAATCATCATCGGCCGGCAGGTCTCGCGGCAGGCGATCCATGAGGAGCGGGTCCGGATCGCGCGGGAATGGCACGACACCTTCGAGCAGCATTTCGCCGGACTCACCATGCAGCTGGATGCCGCCGCTGCCGTGCTGCCCGCTGACACACGATCCAGGCAGATGCTCGAACGCGCCGCCCAGATGGCCGATCACAGCCGCTCCGAGGCCCGACAGGCGATCTGGGATCTGCGGGCACCGGAGCCTGAAGAAGGAACCCCGTTTTTCCGTGAACTTGAGGAAAGCCTCCTCCAGTCATGGCCGGAAGGATCCATGCCGAAGCTCGAGCTGCTGCATGAGGGAAACCTCTCGTCGGTGCTTCCAAGGAGAGTCGTCTCCCACCTCCTCAGGATCGCACAGGAGTCCGTGGCAAACGCATTCAAGCATGCCGGGGCGACCCGCATCGTGGTCACCTGGAGCGAAAGTGCCGAGGAACTGCAGCTGTCCATCACCGACGACGGCAAGGGCATCCATCCCGGCGATCTCGAGAACGCCATTGCCCGCGGCCATTTCGGCCTGCTGGGCCTGCGCGAAAGGGCCCACAAGCTGATGGGCGTCCTCCGCATCGTCTCCCCGGTTCCTGCTTGTCCCTCCGGTAGCACCGTCATCCTGACCCTCCCTCGTTCCTCCCTCACGAATCCATGATCACTCCCTACCGACTCATCCTTGTCGATGACCACTACGTCGTCCGCATGGGCATGGCCTCATCTCTCAATCTCGAACCTGATTTCATCGTGGTCGACGAGGCGGAGAACGGAGCCGAAGCCCTCGCCAAGTATGCCGAGCACGAGCCCGACCTGATGATCATGGACTGGCGCCTTCCCGATCAAAACGGAGGTGAGGTCATTCGCAAGATCCGCGCCTCGTTTCCAAACGCCAAACTGCTGGTGCTCTCGGCCTTCGAGTCGGAGGAAACGATCTTCCAGGCCGTGCAGTCCGGAGCCATCGGCTATCTCTCGAAGTCCTCTCGCCGCCCCGAGCTCGTCCAGGCGATCCGGTTGGCCGCCCAGGGCAAGCCCGCCTTCTCCGGAAGCACCGTCAACAAGCTGGCCACCCGCATGCAGCGCCCCAGTCTCTCGCGGCGGGAACTGGAGGTCATCTCGGAGCTTGTCCAGGGCAACTCGAACAAGGAGATCGCCTCGCATCTGGAAATTTCCGAGAACACCGTGAAGGTCCACATCACCCACCTGCTGCAGAAGCTCAGGGCCAAGGACCGCACCCACATCGCCAGCATCGCGCTGCAACTGGGGCTGATCGACCACACGGCTCAGGACCGATGACCTTCAAGAGGAAAATGGCAAGCCACTGAGGTCACGAGAAGCACGAATGCACATGCAATCGTCACCCTCTTCGCACCCACCTGATGAATGAGTCTGAAGTGTTTCGAAACTGCCTGGTTTTCATGATATCTCGCGAGTTTTGTGGTTTGCACTCCAGGATTGAAGATGAATGAAAAAGCCCCGCCGGTGGTGGCACCGGGCGGGGCTTGGAGTCACAGGCCGACCTCTCGGCCGCCCTGGATCATTCGGTGACCCGGGCGCGCATGAAGTCCTTCGAGACCGTCGAAACCGTTCCGGCCGTCCGGAAGCTGCGATAGCTCCAGCCCGAGGAAAGCCCCGGCAGTCCGGACTGGATGGCCGCCGCATCGCCACCGGTGACTTCACTGATGACGTTGCCGAAGGTTCCGAGGTCTGTGGAACCCTGAACACGATAGATGATTGTATCAACAAGACCCGACACCTGCTCGGTGGCACCCGAGAAGGTGGCCCCGGTCCTGACGGGCAGCGTCAGCGTCAGGACCTGATCCCCACCCACGGTCGCGATCTTGCCGACGATCTTGCCATCCGAGGCTGCCGACAGCGGATCTCCATCAAACGCGAACTCGGCCAGGTTGTTGACTCCATCGCCATCAGGGTCGGCGGATCGGGCGCTCGAGTGTGCGGCGTCGGAATCATCGAGCCCCTTGGAAAGAGCCCAGCTCCCATAGGCATCCGCGCTTCCGGTGACCACGTTGAGGATGCCGGTTCCCGTGATCCGGGCGGTCTGGTGAGTGGCACCGGAGCCGATCGCCCCCCACGTTCCGGAGAACTGCTGGACGCCGTTGAGGTAGAATTCATCAACCGTGTCGGTGCCCGCGTAGTCCAGATTCAGGGTTCCCACGGCGGAGACCCTGACATCCGCTCCGTCGGCGAGACAGGCATTGGTGAGACTCAGCGTCCCCGAGGTGATGATCGTATCACCCGTGTAGGTGTTCACTCCACTCAGGACCTGGGTTCCTGCTCCCGACTTCGTGAGCGACATGCCCGCCGCGCCATTGGCAATGACGCCGGAGTAGGAATAGGGGGTCAGCGGAGCGGCGTTGAATGTGTTGAGTGTCAGCGCGGTGATGCCGGAGTATCCGCTGGTGATGGCCGACGCCAGGTTGACGCCGCCCTTGAGCCCACCGATGGTCGGGGTGGTGACCGGGGTGAAGTCGAAGACGCCGACCCCGGTGGTATCGATGGCGCTGTTCTGAAGCGCGAGGTCGTTCGCGATCTCGAGCGTGCCGTCATCGACCTTGGTGTCTCCGGAGAAGGTGTTGGCCGCGCTGTAGATCAGACGTCCGGACCCGGACTTTCTCAGGGCCGACTGGCCGCCTGCTCCACCACCTGAAATCACACCGGCAAGCTCAGCCGAATCACCACCAGCGCCCGAGTTGACGACGACGGGGCGGGTCGAGTTGAAATTGTTCACTCCGATCGGATTCTGGATGATGACCTTGCTGTCAGCGAATGGCGAACCGAACACGAGGCCACCGCCAAAGACGTTTCCTCCACTGCTCAGGTTGATGGCAGCGGACGCTCCTCCGAAGTTCACCGTCAGGTTTCCTCCGACCGCAGCGAAGCCTCCATTGCCACTCGCGATGCCGTTGCCCGTGCCTACCGTACGGGTCAAGGAGCCACTTGCCTGAAGGATGCTTCCGTTGTTGAGGCTCAGGTTTCCGGAACCCAGCGAGTTGTTCGCCAGATCGCCCACCGAAAGAACTCCGCCGTTGACCGTGGTGGTTCCGCTGAAGCCGCTGTTGTTGCCACTCAGCGCTAGGGTTCCACTGCCGTTCTTGATCAGGGCCCCGGTGCCGGTGATCGTGCCGCCGAGGGTCGCACTGGCGACTGTGCCAGTCGTCAGGGTCGATGCCCCGAGAACGAGATTTCCGCCTGCGGTGCCGCCACCGGTGAGGGTGTTGATGGCTTGATTGAACCCGGAAAGATCGAGGACCACTCCGGCGGCGTCAGCCAGGGTGACCGAGGAGGACGAACTGAACGAGGTGGTGCTGTTCGCCTTGAGTGTTCCTCCGTTGACAACGGTGGAGCCACTGTAGGTGCTGGCCCCGACCTCCAGTGTGCCGGCTCCTTCCTTGATCAAGGATCTGCCCGAACCAGAAATGCCACCCACGGACAGCGTCGAGCCGCTGACCGTGACGATTCGATTCGAACTGAGTGCGGCGACTCCCGAACCGAGGTTCAAGCTGTTGCTGCCGGTGAAGGTGAAGTCGCCGTTCCAGGATTGTGGATTGTTGGTGGAAAGGGTGACGGCCGCCCCGCTGGTGTTGTCCAGGACAGTGGAGTCCTCGATCGTCAGCGGGCCGGTCCCGATGGCGGATGAGTGATTGATTCCAAGGGTGCCTTCATTCAACTGCACGCCACCCGAGAAGGTGTTGGCCGTGGCCAGGGTCAGTGCGGCGCTGCCTCCCTTGACGACGCCGGTCGGGCCTGCGATGGAGCCGGATCCGGAGATCGAATAAGCGAGCGAGCTGTTGCTGAAGGTGATGGCGACCGGTGACACAGTCGAGTTGAGTGTGATCGAGGTCGATCCCGTGGCGCTGTCGTCAAACACGGGCGAATCCACCAATCCAGCCCCCGCTTCGACGTAGCGGGCTCCGCCAGGCAGGGCAGAGGTCTTCCAGTTGGCCGTTCCAAGAACGCCGCCGTTGGTGGTGTCGATGTCCCAGGTGCCGCTGAGGTTCCCCTGCCACTTGAGCGTGTCACCCTGGACATTGATCAGGTTGACGGCGGTGTTGACCGTATCGTCCTGGAGGGTTCCTGAGACACGAAACGGCAGGGCTACGGAGAGTCCCGCGAATCCAGCACCGCCGATGCTGCCGGTGTAGTCCACCAGCGTCGTGCCACTCACCGGCGTGCCGGTGACACGGATAACGCTGGCCCCATTGACCGTGAAGTTTGGCGTTGTCAGCAGGGCCACGGTCGGTGAGGCCGATGGGGTCAGGGAAAGCGTTCCTCCAGTGGACGTGCCGAGGGTGACGGAAGAGGCATTGAAGGTCTGACCGTCCGCCAGTTGGGTGATGGAGAGCGTGGCGGTGTCCGCGACCGTGGCCGCTCCAGCTCCGGTTTGGGCAGTGGTCAGGGAAAGTGTCCCGCCGTTGACATTGGTCGCCCCCGTGTAGGTGTTCGCTCCGGTGAGGGAGAGGGTGCCGATTCCAGTCTTGGTGAGAGCGAGACCACCACTTCCCGCTCCGTTGGAGAGGATCCCGGAGAAACTGCCAGCTCCCACGGACAGGCCGGCCGCGTTGGTGGAATGGGAGTTGGTGACCGAACCCGCTCCATTCAGGGTGCCCAAGCTCACCGAAACTCCATCCACTTCAAGGATGTTGCCGGTTGAAACGCTCCAGATGGCGGACGAGCTTCCGGCGCTCGCCGCAGTCAGGCGAAGATTTCGGTTGCCGGAGGATCCATCGAGGGTGATCGATCCTGTGAAACCAGAGTTGTTGCCCGAAAGACGAACCTGTCCATTCGCGCCAGTGGCCGTGTTGCGATAGGCAATGGTGCCGTTACCTCCCAGACTGCCCGAAACCGCAACACCGGCTGCAGGGCCCGCGTTGGTGCCGTTGACCAGCCAGGTGATGGTGCCGGACGTCGTGATGCTCGGAGCCGAAACCGTGAACGCTCCTGCGTTGTTGACCATCTGCTCCAGCGTGGAACCAGCACCAAAGGTGAGATTTCCACTTTGGGTCAGGGAGTTGGTTCCATTGTTCACCTCAAGCTGCAGCTTGGAGCCGCTGCCCGAGACACTGATCGGAGCCGCCGAACTGATGCCGATGCCGCCGGCCCCCGAATTCGCTCGAAGGCGCAGATTAGAGTTCGCGCCAACCGTCACGGTAACATTGCTGCCAAGCGAAGTCGTTCGGTTTCCGCCAGACTGGATCCATGTATTGGTATTCCCGAAATTGATGGTGCCGTTCGAGATCGCATAACCGGAGGTCATCGCGATCGATCCAGCACCGGAAGTCGTAAGCGTGAAGCCTCCAAGGTTTACCGTGGCTGCCGCCTGCGCATTGAAAAGCAGGTCTTCTCCAAGTCCTGCGTTGATTCCTGCGGTTGCAAAGGGCGCTCCGTTGGTGTTGGCGTTGGCGACGCTCCAGGTTTGGTTGCCGCTGAGGGCGATCTTCGATTGGATGAGAACCGC
>JAIXVN010000232.1 GCA_027483005.1 Verrucomicrobiaceae bacterium | reverse complement strand
TGGCAGATGTGAATCCGCGAGGACCCCTTCAGGCGCCCCCTTCAGACGCGCAAGGAAAGGCGTCGCTAGCTCTTTGAAGCCCAGAATGCTATCGATTCCGGGCGGAAAATCCTGACTAGGGAAACCTGCTCTAGGACTCTTTGATGGAACCGCTCTTCCGCATCGCAAGGAGCACGAATTGATCATTGGTAATGGATTTTGGAAAAAAATCCCCGCTGGTAACAAAAATTTTTCTTTGGTAACAATTTTCCTCACTTCCCGCGCCTCAGAAAGAATTTTCCGGAACGTCCATGCCTCACAACCGCCAGCTCACCCCGATCGGCTATCAATGGATCACGCAACACTTTAAAGTAGAGCCGATTCCGCATTTTGTCGAGTCCTATCTGGCGCAGCCCGGTGTCCGCATTCGGGAGCACGGCAAGGGCCGTTCGCGGGAAATCTACCCTCATACCCAATACAACCCCGAGTCGGTGTTCGATCATTTGGAGTTCGCTCTCAAACGGGAAGGACTCCATCTCGAACTGCTCCGAATGGTTCTCCCGAGAATTCCCGAGAAGGAAATGACCGACTTCGTGCGGTCAAAGCCCACCGGAGCCAATGTACGGCGTGTCTGGTATCTTTACGAACGATTTTCCGGAAAGAACCTCAGGATTCCGGACATGTCCGTCGGCAACTACATCGACCTGATTGATCCAGAACTCTACTTCACCGGGCCGGTGATGAAACTGGCCCGCTGGCGGATCAACCGCAACTTGCTCCATACGGTTCACTTTTCTCCGATGATCCGCCGTACGACGCTGCTTCATCCCGCCAAGGACGGGGAACTTCACGAACGTTGCGCAGATCTCATCGGCGACGTGCCCCCGGAAGTCTTTCAGCGGGCGCTACGCTACCTCTATGCGAAGGAGACACGCACTTCGTATGCAATCGAGCACGAAACGCCCAGCCAGGCGCGGGCGGAGAACTTCATGGCTCTCCTTGCAAAGGCAGCCACGGACGACTTTCTCAATCAGGAGGCTTTAATCCGCCTTCAGAATGCCATCGTGGATCCCAGATATGCCGCAAAAACATGGAGGGAGATCCAGAATTACGTCGGTCGCACCCTGGCACCATGCATGGAGGAGATCCATCTCGTCCCGCCCAGGCCGGATGACATCGGGCCGCTCATGGAGGAATGGCTGAAACTCGCCGTCAGACTTTCCCGCTCACCCATTCTGCCACCCATCGCTTCTGCGGCGGTGGTGGCTTGGCTTTTTGTCTATTTCCACCCCTTCGAGGATGGCAACGGGCGGATTCATCGTTTCCTGATCCATCATGTCCTAGCGCGGCGGAAGTTTGGCCCTGATGGCGTTTTGTTGCCCGTTTCCGCAGTCCTACTCAACCGCCCGGCCGATTATGACGCGTCACTGGAACACTTCTCCGTGCCACTCAAGGAACGTTCCGACTACGAATTGGACGACCATGGTGGAATGACCGTGCTGAACAACACCAAGGATTACTTCCGCTACATCGACTGCACCGTCATGGCGGAAGCCCTTTACGGCTTTATTGAAGAAACTATCGAAAAGGAACTGCCCGCCGAATTCCGCTTTCTTCAGCACTACGATACCGCTCGTGCCGCCATGCGCGATGTCGTGGACATGCCGGAGCCCACTGCCAATCTCTTCCTCCGCCTTTGCCTCCAGAACAACGGGCGGCTTTCCAAGAACAAGCGCAAGCTGCCCGCCTTTGAAAAGATCACGCCGGCGGAAATCACCGCTTTGGAAAACGCTATCATCCGCGCCTACGGCTTATCGGAGTCTGCTCGCCTTCCCATGGCCGATGGAGAGGCCACCGCCGATTGACCCCAGAATCCCTTCCATGTCTTCCAAGAAAACCAAACTCCAACTCACCTGGATCGGTAAGGGGGCATCGGCCGAAGCTAGTGGCGAGGGGCAGTCCGCGCATCGCAACATTTTCTATCCTTTGGAAGTGAATCGGAGTTTTGAAGAAGCCTTATGATTTAGGCATCTTTGGAGAAAGGCTGGGATCTTTGGGCAAAAAGTCGCACGGAGCACTCAAGTTGCAAACTTGAGCTACTTCTGGAGTCCATAGATCCGTGTACAGTTTTCGCCCAAGATGGCCTGTTGCTCGGTGGGGGAGAGTTGGGAAACGTAGCGGCGGACGGCGTCGGCCCAGGCTTGGTAGGACTCGATGCGGAGGAGGCAGACGGGCCAGTCGGTGCCGAACATGACACGGTCGGGGCCGAAGAGGGTGAGCGTTTCCTCGACGTAGGCCTGGAGGGTGGAGTCATCGATCTCGTCGTCGAGGACTTCGGTGACCATGCCGGAGAGTTTGACGCCGGTGAGGTTTTCCCGCTTTGCGAGTTCGGCCATGCCGGCTTTCCAGGCGGGGTCGATCCGGCCCTTCCGGATTTCCGGTTTGGCGATGTGGTCGAGGATGATCGGCAGGTCCGGTTGGCGATCGACGAGCTGGATGGCGACGGGAAGCTGTCGTTGGAAGATCAGCAGATCGTAGCGCAGTCCGAAGGACGGCAGCAGGGCGAGACCGCGATGGAAGTCATCGCGCAGGAGATACTCGTCGGGCTCCTCCTGAAGCACGTGACGCACTCCCTTGAGCTTGGGATGCGGAGAAAGGCGTTCGAGGTTCTTTCCGACTCCTTCATCGATCAAGGGCACCCAGCCGACCACGCCCTGGATGAGCGGGGTTTGGTCGGCCAGCGAGAGCAGCCAGTCCGATTCCTCAATCACCTGTCGCGCCTGAACGACGACCGTGCCGCTGACTCCCGCCGCAGCGGTGGCGGCAGCGAGTTCGGGCAGAAGCTGATCCTGCGCAAGAGGGCTGCCCGGCGGGATCCAGCCGTATTCGTCGGTGGAGTAGCGCCAGAGATGATGGTGGGAGTCGATCATTTGATGGAGAAGGGGTTTGCAACCCCTTGCCGAGGATGAGTCATGGCTGGGCTAGTGAAAGGGGTTTCAAACCCCTTCTCCTTACAGGAACAGCGGCTTCATGTGGCGGTCGAAGAGGTTGCCGGTGACGTTCTTGGCCACGATGGCCTCGTTCGCTTTCAGGGCATCGAGGTAGGTGTCGCCAAGCTGGGCGGCGACCTTGAAGCCGACGTGGAGGAGCTGGCGGAAGTGGGCGTTGTAGAGTGGGTTCGATTGGTCGTGGCGGAGTGCGCCGGTGAACTGGTCGCTGGTCCAACCGTTGACCTCCTCGGCGGAGGGAAGCCTCGCGTCGTCGATGTCGATGACGGTGGCGTAGGGCTCGCAGAGGGCTTCCTTTTTCGAAAGCGCGGTGGCGTAGATCTGCTTGGCGAGATCGAGGGCGGCTCCATCGGCCTCGGCCAGTCCGATGACTTCCTCCAGCCAGGTCGTGCCGGCGGTCTTGATGTGGAGGCCGGCTCCGGTGCGGGCGAGGGCGCGACGAATGGCCGGGTAGATCGAGAACTTGTCGGATCCAGAGTGGACCGAGAGCTTCAAACTACCAGGAAGACCGTAGGCGGAAATGGCGTGGGCGATGACGGCGAGGTCGTCGTTGAATTCCTTCTCGAAGGCGGCGACATCGCCGACGTAGTCGACGCCCTTGTTGAAGCGACCGGTGAACTTTGGCGCGATGGTCTGGATCGGGATGCCCTGATCGGCGATGGCGGCGAGGATGACGAGCAGCTCCGGCGGGGTCTGCGGCTTGTCGGTCTCGTCCATCGAGACCTCGGTCACGAAGTCGTCGGTGCCGCCCTT